>NZ_NOLK01000117.1:0-25213 GCF_002245985.1 Nostoc sp. 'Peltigera membranacea cyanobiont' 232 | reverse complement strand
GCTTGCTCGTCTCAAAAAAAGTATTTCACAGACGAGTAAGCTTTTTCTACCTTCAAAAACTTTTTGGGCAACCCTCCACCGTTATCGCTTCCATTTCACAGCCTCTACAAAAAATAGCGATCGCAGCCAAGCGCCCACTGCTATTAACGCATTAATACTTGTAATGCTTATGCAGCAAGGTTTGTAGCTTTTCTTAGTGCCATTCACATCTAATACTTTGTCTTCTGTGCGTTGCGGTAAAACAAAGTAGTAACAATGGACAACAGGCGATCGCTGTAATTTCCGGTCAATCCGTCCGTTACGCTGTTCCATCCTCGACGGGTTCCACGGCACATCAAAGTGGAACAAGTCAGCACAGTTATTCTGGAGGTTCACTCCCTCCCGTGCTGCATCTGTAGCAATCAGGATACGCAGGGGATGACGTGCTGGGTCAGCGTTAAATGCACTTTTAATAGCTTCGCGGCGTTCATTCATATCTCCTCCTATAAACGCATGGAAAATAAGCGATATCGAGTCATACCGCTTTGAAATACTCAAGAAATAGGCAGTGGTTAAAAAACCGTTACTTAAAGTTCAGGACAGGACTTGCTTGTTGTGATTACTTGTAAATAGAGCAGTAGTACGCCTGAACTAAAGCACGAATATAATAAACTATTTTTATTTTTGGAAATTTGGTGAAAACTCAAAACATAGCAGGAATTTTCATTATGAGAATTCCTGGATGACATCGGGCAGCGATCTTTGCCGAGTAACCAGTGCGATCGCTTTTTACTCGGTGAGGAGCGCTGATTGATTGAAACCTAGACATATTACTTTCTCCTGATGAGTGGGAGAATTTGAGGGCGTTGCTATTGTATATTTGGCTAGTTGCTCTAGCATTGCTCAAGCAACGTAAGCGTTTGCTATTGTTGGCAATCGTTTTTCTGTCGAATACCAGTCTAAGTTAGGGGTAAAGCCTACCCCTGTTAAGGTGTACTAAAAAAATGGTACATTTATGTCTGTAAACCTTGCGGAAGAGGAGTTTCAACCAGTTTCGACGTTTGTTGTTCTAGTCTAGAATGCTTGCGGGAGCGTTGTTTATCAGCTAGGAGTCGAGCAGTAGAAACATGGGGACGATTAGGTTCTTTTTTTCTTTGTGGTTGGGGCTTTTTTCGAGCTTTGGGGCTGGAAGCAAAGCGTTTGAGGTCAACCTGGGCTGCCCATTGTTTTAACAACTCGGTAAAAGCGGTTAAATTCAGATGGCTAACA
This sequence comes from Nostoc sp. 'Peltigera membranacea cyanobiont' 232, assembly GCF_002245985.1. NCBI lineage: Bacteria > Bacillati > Cyanobacteriota > Cyanophyceae > Nostocales > Nostocaceae > Nostoc > Nostoc sp. 'Peltigera membranacea cyanobiont' 232. The sequence goes on along the minus strand of NZ_NOLK01000117.1, from coordinate 23,965 downwards.
AATTGCCATTCAACATCAGGAATCGCAATCATCATACCCGTGTAGGTACTTTGAATTTCCTCAACTAAGTAGTAATTGGAAATACCTGCATCAATTTTTCCTTGCCCATGAACACTACGCAATGCTGATTTAATCACAGATAAAATATTGTAGGCAACTAGTGCCATACAAAAGCTAAATAAAGCGGCTCTGGGATAACCTAAAGTCTTAATTTCGCATTCTAGAGTATCACTAACAACTTGAAATAAACCCTCAACACTCCAGCGTTTTAGGTAAACATTTGAGATGACAATTCCAGAAGCATCTTCTTGTCTAAGATTGCAAAAAACCGCTACCTCAGTATCTCCATCCCTAGTTGGTTCATTTAAACGAACAATAACACGACGAGATTTTATCGATTCTCCTTCATACTCAATCATTACATCTTGCTCGAAAGCTTTTCCTGTTGGACTATCTCCGATTTCCTTTAATTCTCCTAACTCCTCATAAGGCATTGATGCATGTTGACGAATGACAAAGTAAGCTTCGCTCTTTGCAATTTCAACTAAAAACATACAGGTACAAAAATTTCTATCCCCCACCCAGACATCGTTCTTTTCTACAGTTTGTAACACTTGACTAAATAATGCTCTTTCCTGGGTGTAGGCATCCTCACATGGGAATTGGTCTATTGCCAGCATTAATATTGGGTCAAGCACCACTAATGATTTTCCTGGCAATGGTCCACCAGAGACATCGCGTAAAACCGACAGTCGATGCTCTGTTGCTGCGAGGTTATTTCCATCAATTATTTTGACTCGATAACCTGGTAAAATCGGAGGTTCTTTTCCTCCCAATTCCTCTATAATCGGTGCTAATTCTTTGCTGCTGTAGCGTACTAAGGCTTGAGATACTTGTGGCTCGATTCCATTGATTTTGCTGTAGAACGCGACACGCGACACCCCTATTTGTTTAGAAAATGCTTTGTATGCTGCGCTAATTGATGGGCGTATATTACACACTACTAAACTCATTATTCCCACTACTGTCGAAAACAACAATTCCTGCGTATATTGCTTGTCTCGCGTTGCTTCGAATAATTCATCCAGTTTTTCGGCGCTGAAAATTCTTTCTAATGTTGCCCTTAGCATTACTGTTACCGGAGATGCTTCGATAAAACGCTCAAAAATTGAACTCAGCATGACACAGCACCCATCAATTATCGTTACCTAATAAATCAATAATCCCATGTAAGACCTTCTTGTTTGTTGCCTATTTTCTCCCGCTTTTTGATTGTTATTGGTATAATTCCTTGCTCACAAAGGATTTCAGCCTTTTATTAGTTCATTTTTTAGTACACCTTAACAGGGGTACTATTTGACTCAGCTTGTATTGCTGCAATCAGAGTTAAAAGCTGACCTCAAGATTCAGACTCCATTTGGTCAAATTAACCAACCGATTTCAACAACTAAACGTACTTCTGGGAGCGGTTCTAGATTGTCTAAACCGAAGCAACAAGAAGTTGCTGCTTGACGAAAGAAGAATCAGATTATGTGTGAAAAACTCTCCAGTCAGACTGATTAAATCTGACTGGAGAGAAAAATCGATTCCACAACAAATTATGGCACACTTCACTGCTACTAAGATGGAAACAAATTTGATCAAAGTGTATGACGCGACACTGTTAAGCTCATCAAAAGTTTACCAAATTAATGGTACACATTGTCGATATTTGGGAGATGAGGGTAGCATACAACATCCACAGTATCTGTTTCTACCTCTGCCAAATCAAAAGAAAAAAGCCAGCTTTCGGCTAAATCGAAACAAACTTATGACTCGGTGTTATGAAGTCGAAGGGATGGTTTATAAAAAGCCTGTGGCGCAGGATAATTCACAGCAACTTCAACTATTTTGAGCCATGTCCATACATAAACCACCAGTCATCAAAAGACACATTAGGTTACAAAAAAGCTCTAAAAAAGTAATCTATAGGGCTACTAAAGACATTCAAATAGTCACAAAGAAAGCTTCGCTTAATCGAAGTGAAAAATAATGATTGAGGTGAATAATCATGGTGCAAGCAATTGACAATCCTATTGCTGCAAATTTCCTAACTGATGCAGTAGTTGAGCGCCACAATTTCTCGCAATTAAATAAAACCCGCATTCGCTTTCGCATCCAGTTAAAGAAAAGTACAAAATCTGCCGCTCCTAAATGGGCAGATGTCTTAAAAGCTGAAGTCTCTGAAATTGAATCAGACCTCGTGAAAGTTACAAATTCTGAAGTTGGTTTGCGTGGTATTAAGGTATTCAAGAAGTTGGATGAAGCTGCTGCCCAATTAAGGCAAGAGATTGCTTCAGTTCAAGAATGGATGTCTGCTGATACTGGTGACTGGATTTGTCCGATTGATTTGGCTCCCCTGGTATGGAATCAGCTAATCAATACAAGAGATAATATCGCCCCTGGATTACGCAATCAATTAAAAGCTGATTACGAAGCGGGACTTCTTGATTATCAGGAACGGATTGATCAGTTCCTCTCACTTAACACTTGGGAATTACCCCACGACAAGCAAGAATCAGTCAAAGCAAACTTGTTAAGAGCATTCCCAACTCTCACTGATCTCGAAGACTATTTACAAGTCGTTATTGGTCGCCCGGTGATTATCCCGGCATTGTCCGAACAACTGAACCAGCAGCAAGCCGAATGCCTAGACCAGATTACCAAGTTCATTCAGCAGTATGACCAAAATCTGGAGCAAAGGCTGCGGGAATCTGCTTTAGCTGGTGGTGAACAACTCGCCGCGCAGTTGCTTGAAGAGTTGGCTGATTGGGAGCCAGGACGCAAGCCCGTACAGTTCAAAAAGAAGATGCAACGCCATCTGATGAAGGTTCAGGTACTACTAGCGAATGCTGACCCGGAGGCTGGCAGCAGCTTGGAGGCGATGATGACGCACTTGGACTCTATCGTTAACGATCCAGCGATTGAGTCCAAGAATCTCGGTTCTGATACGCGCAGTCAATTGCAGCAAAAGATGCAAGAGATTCGCGCCAAGTTGTTAGATGAACAACGCAATCTACAATCACTTGCGACTGACGACGTGGGCTTATCGAAAGCTACCGTGATGTCGTTTAAGTTCCGGTAAAAAACAGTCTTGAGCGAGTGTGCATTCGCTCAAGACTTGATCGATGTATTAAAAGTGCAATATTCGCGTTTCAAAAGGATATCGCACTTTTACTATTTTTCAAACCAGATGACAAAGGGAATAACATTATGTCGCATTTCTCAACAGTCAAAACCAAATTAAGCAATCACGAGTGTTTGGTGCAAGCTCTCACGGATCTAAACCTATCGCCGCAAGTTCACCAAACAGCACAATCACTAAAAGGATATTACGGTGGCTCTCAAGGACAAAGTGCTGAAATCATCGTATCTGGTCGCACCATAAAAGCCCGTGCAGACATCGGATTCAAGTGGAGTCAGTCAAGCGGCGTGTACGAGATAATCCACGACAGTTACGAAACAGTTCCGAAGTTGGGCAAAGACTTTTTCAGCAATAAACTAATGCTGGCTTATGGACAACGGATGGTTCGCGCTAAAGCCGCCGAGTTACAAGAAAGGTTTGGTGAATGTGCGATCGCTGAAGAAACCAACGGGAGTGTGCAAACTCTACGGCTAACTTTTGCCGGACATCAGGAAGTTAAACAATTTGCGCGGAGATAAATATGGAACGTTCAATACTGATTCATTTCGACAGCGCTACAGGTGAAGTTCGTGTGGAAGCGGAGGGGTTCAAAGATTTGAGTTGTTTATCGGCTACGCAACCATTTGAGGAGGCACTTGGGGTTGTGAGCGAGAGCGATCGCACATTTAAAAATGAAGCTCAAACCCAACAACTTCGGACTACGAACAGCAATCAAACACGTTTGCGTCAGTAATCAGTCAACCCCTTCGGGGAATTCAAAATTCAAAATTATCAATTCAAAATTAAAGACAATCAGTGGGGGCTTTGACTCGTTCGCGCAGCGTCTCCGTTAGGAGAAGGATAATTAATTCAAAATTATTCTATTCTTCATTTTGAATTTTGAATTTTGAATTTTGAATTTCATTAAATGGTCATCAGTTACCAGTCTTAACTCGGCTGGTAACTGATGATCATAAAGGCTTCGCCATTTCATAAGTGAAATATTTGAATAATTGACATGAAACTCTCAAATCTTCTCTCCACACTCGATTCACAAATTCCGATCGCAGCGCTTGATGTGCTGTCTCCTGATGAAGCAACGATTATTCAGTGGTTGACTACAGAGGCATCTAACAAGCTATCAAGTCCAGTGTTTTTCTGGAATCTGGAAGTATCAACCTTAGAGCAATGTTTAATCGCAGCAGATGGGGGATTGGTCTTTAAGCCAGTTGCAGAGTATAAGAAACCACCACAGGCTGATCCATTGTTATATAGGACTAATGTTTGATTTCTGAAAAGATACGTAGGGTGTGTTAGCGACAGTGTAACGTACTAAATCCTTACAAATGGTGCGTTACGGAAGACGTAACACACCCTACATATACTTAGATTTTTTCAAAAATTAAATCGTATTGCTATAGATTATATTGATTGTCATTATATTTACTTGAAAAGTGATCAACAAGAACGCCGTCCCAGTATTGGTAACTTTGCGCCTGGTGAATTCACCAAGCTATTCCAGAAATCCCTAGAAACAGTAGACCTAATCTTCCGTAACGGCATCGACTGGGATGCTTTCGCCTACTCGTTCAAAAAATTAGAAGTTGAGAACCAAGGCGCACTATTGGATGTCCAAAGCATCGAGAAGAAGGGCGACGGCATTCTTGTAGTCCGAATAGCTGTTTCTCCTGATGCAGATAAAGCAAAAATCCACAGTGAGTTCATCCAAGGCTATGAATTTGCAGCTAAGGCATTAGAGGCGCAGTACCAAGCAAGACTTGAGGATAAAGATAAAGTAATCAATCAGTTGTTTTCTTCAATTAACCAGTTAAATAAACAACTAGCAGAAACTTCTGGTAAAGTCTCGATTTACTACCAGCCTAACTCCCAGTTCGCAGGTGGCATAGTAGATGCCAACACTGTCAACGCAGACCAGATAGGTGGTAACATTCAAAACAACGACGCTTAAAAACGCTCAAGCCAAACCATGCCGGATTCAGAAGACCCCAAACAAGTCAATGACAACGACTTACGCAATGCCCAGTTTGGCGGCGGGTTGGTTAATGCTGGCACAGTGAATGCTGGGCGAATTGGCGGCGACATCTACAATATTCACCTTGGGCAGCAGACTGTGGCATCAGGTAATCCAGTCCAATCACAAAACCAACAACAGCGATCGCTCTCTGAAAAAGATTCACTTGAAAAAGCTTACACCCTCCAAAGCCAGAAAATTGCAAATCTACGAACAGCGTTAGTTATTGAAACTGATGTAACACGCAAGTTTCAATACGAACACCAGCTTCAGTCAGAAGAACGCACACTGAATGAACTTGTTGATAAGTTGGATGCAATTGAACAACAGTTGCAAGCTAGTGATTTTCCTCACAGTAAACAGGAAGATGAACAAGAAAAGTTACAGAAAGAGCTAGAACAAGAGAGAGAAAGACCCAAATATGAGAAAGAAATCTTCATCTCCTATGCTTGGGGTGGAGATAGTGAAACCTATGTTGATCGCTTAGACGAAGTTTTACAATCTAAAGGGATCAGTATTATTCGAGATAAACGAGACTTAGGTTACAAAGGACTAATCAAAGCTTTCATGGAAAAGATTGGACGCGGGAAATGTGTCATTGCTGTGATTAGTGATAAGTATTTAAAATCCCCAAACTGTATGTTTGAATTGGTGCAAATTGCTAAGAATGGTGAATTTTATCACCGAATTTTTCCAATTATGTTACCAAATGTTCAAATTTATAAACCGATTGAAAGAATTAAATATATTAAATATTGGGAAGACCAAATTAAAGAATTAGACGAAGCGATGAAAGGTGTTTCCGCCGCTAATTTACAGGGCTTTAGAGAAGAAATAGATTTATACACCGAAATTCGTCATACCATTGCTGAACTCACCAACCTGCTCAAAGACATGAATACGCTAACTCCAGACATTCACAGTGAGTCAGATTTTGACGAGTTATCAAAGGCAATCGTAAGACGTTTAGATGAGTAAGAATAGACAATTGATGAGTTGAATGCCAATACTGTCAACGCAGAACAAATAGATGGTAATATTCACAACAATGACGCTTAAACCTGCCCAAACCGACCCATGCCCGATTCACAAGACCCAAAGCAAGTCAGCAACGACTTACGCAATTCCCAGTTTGGCGGTGGGTTGATTAACGCTGGCACAGTGAATGCTGGGCAAATTGGCGGCGACATCTACAACATTCACCTTGGGCAGCATACGCCGGCATCAGCTAATTCAGTTCAATCGCAGAATCAACGCCAGCGATCGCAGCAAGAAAGAAATTCACTTGACCAAGCCTACACCCTTCAAAGCCAGAAAGTTTCAAATCTACGAACAGCGTTGGTTATTGAAACCGATGTATCCCGCAAGTTCCAATACGAACAACAGCTTCAGTCAGAGGAATGCACCCTGAAAGAGCTTGGTGACAAGTTGGATGCAATCGAACAACAGTTGCAAACGAATGATAACTCTGGACTAGGGGCAAACACAACTATATATATTGAACGACCCCCAATTGAGGACAAATGCTATAAAGCAATCACGCAACCAGGGGTATTAATTCGTCTCAAAGCTCCGCAGAGAATGGGTAAAACATTACTGCTGGAGAAAACCCTAGACTATGCAAGACACCAGGGTTATCAAACCGCAAAATTAGATTTACAACTGGCTGATATTGATATTCTGGCTAACTTAAAAACATTTCTACAATGGTTGTGTATTGATGTTGCTGACAGCCTGGAGCTAGAGCCGCAATTAGATAAACACTGGCAAGAGGTTTTTGGGCTGAATAAAAACTGTACTCGTTATTTTCAAAAATATTTATTATCGGTTACAGATACTCCCTTAGTTTTAGCCATAGATAACTTTGAGCGACTGTTTGAATATCCAGAGATTTTCCCTCAATTCTGCTTGTTACTGCGGGGATGGTATGAGGCAGCGAAACAAGGAGACAAGATTGGTAATATTTGGAAAAAACTGCGGTTAGTAGTAGTTCATTCAACTGAATCTTACCCTTCCTTAGACAGTAATCATTCCCCGTTTAATGTGGGATTGGCGATTGACTTACCCGAATTTAATCTGCAACAAGTAACAACCCTCGCCAAACAGCAAGATTTAGGACTACTGAGAGAAGAAGAGTTGGCTCAGTTGATGGGGTTAGTTGGGGGGCATCCTTACTTGGTACAGTCAGCGATAACTGCGTTAAGCTCCGCTAACGCTCACCTCAAAAGCCAGCAACTGACCTTAGAAGAACTCTTGAGACTTGCGCCAACAGAGCAAGGAATCTTTAGTGACCACTTGCGGCAACAACTGTGGCATTTACAACATAATCCCCAGCTTGAGATAGGGTATAAAAAAGTAGTGAGCACGAATGCACCTGTGAGATTAGAGACTGAAGTTGCGTTTAAATTGCATAGCTTGGGGTTAGTAAAACTTGTTAGTAATGATTGCGTTCCTGGTTGTGATTTGTATCGTCAGTATTTCTCAACTCGTTTGGAGTAGGTAAATCGTGGTTGAACAATACATATTCTCTGGAAGTCTACCTGAAAATGCCAGCACCTACGTCATACGAGAAGCTGATGCACAGTTATATGAAGGACTGAAAGCGGGGAAGTTTTGTTACGTACTGAATTCCAGACAGAGTGGAAAATCCAGCTTGCGTGTGCGAACCATGCAGCGATTGAGAGATGATGGCGTACAGTGTGCAGCCGTTGACCTCTCTGCTGGAGGTATTCAGAATGTCCCTCCCGAACAATGGTATGCAGACTTAATCGACACGCTTATTGACAGTTTTGGATTAGATTTAGATTTTGGTGATTGGTGGGAGGCGAATCAGTTAAATTCGCTAGTCACAAGATTTCGCAAGTTTTTGGAAGAAGTATTACTTGTTGAAGTTCAAGAGAGTATCGTTATTTTTATTGATGAAATCGATAGCGTACTCAGTCTGAATTTTCCCACAGATGACTTTTTTGCATTGATTCGCGCTTGTTACAACAAACGAGTTGATAACCCTGAATACAATCGCCTCACTTTCTGTTTACTAGGTGTTGCATCACCTAGCAATTTAATTTCAGATAAACAACGCACTCCGTTTAATATTGGTAAAGCTATCTCTCTCAAGGGTTTTCAATTGCATGAAGCTGAACCATTAGAAAAGGGTTTGCATGGGAAGTTTAATAATCCCCAAGCGATAATGCAGGAGATTTTGAACTGGACTGAGGGGCAACCATTCCTGACTCAAAAGCTGTGTCAATTCATGGTTGAAGAATCTGAGCAAGATAACCCTCGTTCAGTAGAGCAAGTTGTCAGGTCACGGATTATTGAAAATTGGGAATCACAGGATGAACCTGAACATCTCCGAACTATTCAAGCCAGAATTTTGCGGGATGAACAACGGGCAGGGTACTTACTAGAACTGTACCAACAAGTCCGACTAGCTGAAGAAAAAACTGAGGTAATAGCAGATGATACTTTAGAACAAAGTGAACTACAGCTTTCGGGATTAGTTGTTAGGCAGCAAGGTAAGCTGAGAATTTATAACCAGATTTATCGGGAAATCTTTGACTTCAATTGGATAGAAAACCAATTAAATAATCTCCGTCCATATTCTGAGAATTTTCGTTTTTGGGTAGTTTCTGGAGGTGTTGATAAATCACGGTTGTTGCGGGGGAAGGCATTAAAAGAGGCTGAAGAATGGGCGAGGGATAAGAACTTAGGCTATCAGGATAAACAGTATTTAGCAGCTAGCAAAGAAAAGGAAATTCAGGAGAAAATTGCTGCGAGGGAAATAGAAGCGCAGTTAGAGAGGGAGAAGAAAGATAGGGAAGCGACGGAGCAGCGAAATAAAGCACTAGGTGAAGCTAACATAAAAGCTAGACGCAGGATTCGTAATGGGACTATTATTTTAGTTTTAACTATATTGGGAGCAGCAATTTTGGTGATCCTGGCTGGAAATGAAGTTAAAGAAGCGCAACAAAAACTTAAAGAAGCGCAACAAAAACTTAAAGAAACATATACATATGTAGCATATCCTCAACAGCTAATAGAATTAGGTAGAAAATTACCTTTAGACTCAATAGAATCTAAGTTTATATCTAAAAAAGCAGGTCTTAAAATCAAAGATGCTCAAATTGAACAAGTATATCTCCACGCTTCTAAATCACTAGCTTATCAATATCTCAAAGATTGGAAGTCAGCAGAAGAATCCATCAAACAGAGTATGAACTTTTTGAGAGGGTACAAAGAGAATAAGCAGGAAAGAGAGGGTAGCGAATCAAATAGTGAATTCTTAGAAACAGAAATATTCGCCTTGAACATTCAAGGCGATTTGCTAAAGGAACAAGAAAAGACTCAAAAAGCAATAGAAGCTTACAAAGAGGCGTTCAATATTCTCCAAAAACATTTTGAACTTAGTTCCCTACAATCAGCAGACTCAAAAATTATTGACAGTAGAGTTATTGAATCCGTCTATAGAAGTTTAATTTCTTTACTTTCTACTGATCCTTCGGTAGCAGAAGACTTAAAAAAAAAGGTTGAAGCATCTCTCACTAAACATTTATATGCTCAACTTGAATATTTATTAAAAGCTAAAAATTGGAAATTGGCTGATCTAAAAACATACCAACTCATGCTTCATCTTGCTCAAAGAGAAGAACAAACATATTTAGATTATAACGACATCAATAATTTTTCTTGTCCAGACCTACAAAAAATAGACCACCTTTGGGTGAATGCAGATAATCGTTTTGGCTTTAGTGTGCAGAAGGAGATATGGAGCAAAACTGGAAATAGACTTGGTATAAAACTAAATGACTGGAATAACTCTGATTATGGAAATTATATTCAGTTTGTTAAGGCAGTTGGATGGTATGATGAAAAAGGAAGTGGAGACAATCAAGCACGAGAGAAAAGAGGTAGCTACGTGTCATCGGACGAACTGTACAAGCGTATAAAAGAGAACTCTGTGGGGTACAGGGGTAGCCTACCTCGAAATTACCATACACAGAATTTACAATTTACAACCCCGGAGTTTCTTCTTTTCTCACATTGCGATTTGTAAAGTGAAATATATAAGTTTTTGATAAGTTTGTAAACATTTATTTCAGACTCATTTCCTATGCAATAATCAGCATTACAGCACTTCCGGCGGCTATGAGGTACATCTTCAAAGCTGAAAGCTGTGATAAAAGAGGGGCAAGAGGAAAACTGTATTGCATAATAGCCGGAAGCGCTGTATACAATACCGATACCTGGCGACCTCTTTGAGGAAGTCAAAAGTATCAAGTCAAAAGTCAAAATTAATAACCTTATAAATAAGTTTGAAAACGACAGTGATAACGTATATTTACATTACAGAAATACTTCTTTTTTGACTTTTGACTTTTGACTTTTGACTTTTGACTTCCCCGAAGGGGTTGTTCCAAAGTAAACTCATCTGTTCAGGTGATGACTTTTTCACTTTCATTAATAGTAAAAAGCCAGCCTCAGAAAACATCCCCCAGTCATACTTACGCTTCCCAAGATTCGAGTTCAGCTTTACGCTCCCTCCAGTGGGAGCAATGCGATTTTGTGAGGTACAAAATATAGGTAACATAAATTACCTAAATTTTTAGCGATCGCTACTTAGAAAAGGCAAAAACAAGGAACTTGGACCTCGGTTTATTGGGAATAAGCCCTGGTAATTGAGATATAAAATCCGATCTCACATTTTCGCATTGCTCCCCCCTCCAGTCTGGACATTACGCAAGAGAGCGCTTCCCAAAAAGCATCACCATGATTGCGGTGCAGCAAGTGAACAATCTCATGTGCTACCACATACTCCAAGGCTGACAAAGGCGCATCAACTAACTGCCAGTTGATACAAATTCCCCCAGCTTTAGAGCAGGTTCCCCAAACTCGCTTTTGTTCTTAAAGCTTGACAGGTGGTAACTGAACACCTGATTTACGAGCATAAACTTTGCTGAAGTACTGAACATCCTGCCAAGCGCGATCGCGTTTTCAATTAGTTAGCGCTTGCTCACTCGCATTGTGTTGTTCATCTGTAGTCAAGTTGCATGGATGCAGGATGTGCAAGCATCTGGCTCTTATTAAAGAAATAAAGTGGTTAGTTTTCACTTGATGAAACCTTCGACAGATGTTAAAGCTAGATTATTTGGACTTTCTGGTTGTTGGACGCTATAAGATCCGAAATTTCTCTGATTAACTTGACAAGTTACTTATACTTAAGCTACATAAAAAGAAAGATACCATTTGTTCTAACTTGATAGTTACAGCAAATGAAGCAGTAGCAAAACTGGTGTAAAAAAATATGAATTCACAGAGAATTGGTAGTGCCAAAATTCAGGCGACCTCACCAAAGCCTTCTATTGATCTAGTTACCCTCGTAGAATTATTGGCTAAATCTGTTCCCCCTAAAGAGAACAGAACAAATATAACGGCTCTGCATCCTGACTACAAACAAGCGTTTCATTTAGATACTCAAAACCAACGATTGCGGCTTTGTAGTTCAGCAATATTACGTAGATTATTTGGGCTACGAGATTTCAAAGAAGCCTTTAACCCTGATGAAGGGGGCGGATTTATTCAAGAGTTGGAATTATCAGGATTTGGAACTAAGTCTCTCGTTGGTGGAAATCTAAAAGAAGGAAGTATAGTGAGGCTATCTGCTGCTGTAGATAAATTAATTGCAGCGATTGATAAAGAAATTGATGCCGCATTACCTGAAGGAAATTCGTTGTCCACTCTGTTGTTAGATCAACCGTTACAAAACCTTCAGCAATTAGCGAAAAAAACAGGTACTAATTTTCAAAATCAGCCCCAGACAGCCAACCTCGTGCCAATTGCATTTCCTAATGCTGAGGCTAATACTAATATCTCAAATAAACCTGTAGCCAAAGTAATTTCTGCTCGTGAACAAATCGATGCAGAAGATTACTTTCAACGTATGTGTAGTGCAGTTAGAGAGTATGTGCAAGATCAGCTAGATTGGGATGAAGATGATATTGAAGCAGCAATTGATAGTCTACGTGCAGAACGAGATAGAGCAGATAGCCAACTAACTCGATTCCTCAACTTCTTAGATAATGAAGCATTAGCACGGGTAAGGCAAACAATTACCTTACGGATTATGCAAGCTATTGCTCAATACAGTGTTACCAATAATCAACCCAAACACCAACTTCTAGTAGAATATGTCAATCGGATTACGAATTTATTAATATCTGCAACAGAAATTGGTTATAGTGCTGACTTCACTAATAATTTTGGTGTCGCTGCTGAATTCGAGCTATCAGAATATTTGAATAAAGCAACTTTCTACTACTGTCTCCCAGTATGGCCAGAATGGGAAACTCAAATTTTTGAGGAAAAAACCAGAAATCAGCAAGCTACTAATTACGGAGTGGTTCGGGAAGTGAGTTATCGCTTTCGTATTAATGGTAACAATCCTGAAAAGAATAAATCCTCTTTCTTAGCAAGACTTGATCAAATTGAAGCAGAACTGATTCCAGATGAGGAAACACTACCCCAACGACCTTGGACAGTATGCCGTCGATTAGCTGAACTCATTTTTTTAAGAATTATTATTCCTCATGAAAATGAGGAAAAATTAAGTGCAGAATCTTTACCTAATTTTGTACAGCAAGTTATCACATACCTAAAAACAGGTGGTAAAACAGCTATTAAACAGGTAATAGAGCAATTAAGAGAATATGATTCTTCAATGAAAATAATTGCCGCAGATTTGATTGAAGTACTCCAAACCAAAAGTCAAAAAATTATTGGACAAGTTCAAAAGCAATCTTCTCAACAATTTATTTGTGTAAAACGTAGCATCATAGAATGGTCACGTTTAGAAGGAGCAGAAGCAGGAGTAAGAGATTTACTCAAAAGTTCTCCTCAAACTAGTCGTGAGAATGTGGAATGGTTTAAGCACATTGAAATTTGTAATACTCCAGAAACACCTGGGCTATTATTCTCTGTACAAGTAAACACAGATATCTCCGAACACAATTTAATCACCAAAGGTGATATTTATCCAATTCAAGCACAAAGGTCATTAACAAAAAAACTGTTACAAGTTATTTGGGTTCCTCGGTCTTTTAATAAACAAGGAAAAGAATGGAAGTATGAATTATCTCGCAATGCTGGTCATGCTAAAGGATGGATTCTACCAGCAGCAGTCATAATTGATTATGACACTCAACTTTTAACTCGTCGCTCTCAACAAAAAGATGGTGAAAAAAATAAACAGTATCATGCAGCAGCTATCGCAGGTTTCACGGTATTGGTGTACTGCTGTTTATGGCGGATTATTGATAAGTTAAAACAAGGGGATAATAACGACTTTACTACCTTAATGTTACGACTCCAAGAGCAAGGTAAAGACCTTGATGAAACCAGTGGTGATAATTACGTTTATGCAGCAGCCCAAACTTTAGAAGCGATATTAGCTGAAGATACTAATATTAGGATGCAAGGAGTTATTCTCGAAAATTTGGTTAAACAAACTGCAAATACCAAATGGATAAAACAAAGTATTTTTGATGCTTTATTGAGTGCTTTTCCTTTGTGCATTAGTACACCAGTAACGCCAGAAGTACCAAAGATTGGGTTAATCTCTTATGCAACTCGTCCTTGTAATGATACTGTTTTATTAAATGAACAAGAAAAAGGTTATCTATTTTTAACTCAAAGTTATACTGCTACTGCTATAGGTAATCCTTTTTCTGGTTATGAAATTAAGGCAGAAAGAATACAGTCTGATATAGTTGATTCTCCTGAACAATTGAGAAAACAACGCTTAGTACAGGAAGAAATTCGTTATCTCAAAAATCAAGGCTGTCAACATATTATTCTACTTTCTCATGCTTATCGTAGTCGCAGGTTGAACCGCACAGCAGATTATAATTCTGGTTTAATACCAAAAGAATTTTTGGAAGATGTTTTTCAAACTTTTCCTGATTTAAATATTTATACTATGCTGCGGGATGTATTTCCAGCAACAAGATTACAAAAGCGGGGCAAAGGTGAAGCTGCATTTGAAATTTTACACGCAGCAGATCATACTAATTTTTTGCACTCTGTAGAAACTGTTCGGGTACGAGATGTCATTCCTGTATATACTTTCGCCACCCTGTTTGCAGTGCAAGAACAGCAACGACCACAGTCTGGTTTTTGCGTTTATTTCTTAGTGTCTGACCAACGAGTAAATGATATTACTTGGACAGAACGTGCAAGGCAACATCTTATCGATGCCGAACAAAATTCTCATGTTAATCCTTGCTTAATTTCTATGTTGCGAGGGTTACATTTTATTGAAGCAGAACGAGGTGTAAAACAAGGACAACTCATTCCAGTTTTAGATCCCTTCCGTTGGATATCGCCCAGTACTGTTGAGGCTGCGGGAGAAGTGGAAGTATTGCATTCTCGACGCAAAGGGAAAGTGTATCTCAGCTATCCAGCTTTACTAACTTATATTTCTCAAGTTTTACACCGCAGGAAGTAAACAAATATTTGAAGGAATAAACACTAATGCAACTATCAATTTTAGAACAGGCATCTGTATGGGGTCAGGTGTTTGAGCTTGCTGTCAAACGTGGAGTTTTACAAAATTTGATTTATCAAAGGTTACTCAGTAGTGACCAAGATCAGGGTTTGAAGCCTTGGCAAGAGGTAAAAAACGCAGATATCTATAGTCAATTGGTAAAATCTTTGAAATTGACAGATCCAAATGCTAAAGAATGGGTTAGCACAATGGTACGTCATTTACTGGTATTGGGCTATGGATTAGGCTGGACAGCAGTGCGAGAATGCTTAAAAAATATACCAGTGAGACAGCCAACTCTGACAGCGATTTGGTGTCCGTTGGTGCTTCCAGGACAGCAGATACAACGTGAGACTGAACGAGAAAAAACAGCACAAGAATTTCATGAAGCTTTTCATCTTTCAGGACGGACAGATTTAGGATTAGTCAACACAGGAGAACCAGCAAGAGCAGATTTTTTACTTTGGTTATCCAGTGGAAAGAATACCCCGCAAAAATTTGAGCATTTTCTACTATGCTTGGAATTCTCCTATAATGCACCTATAAAATTAGCAGATTTTAATACAGAAACTGCTCATCTAGAGGAAATGAGTCGTTATGCTCGTTATATTGATTCACGGGGTGTATTCTCTAGAGTTTGCGCTGAAGTGGAAGGTGGTGAATTTTTATTTTCTTCAAATTTAAAAAATCACCTATCTGCTTTTAGTGGCTCAGACAAACCTTTATTTAAGTTATGTCAAGCCTCATCTTATACTGAGCGTCTGATCAATTTGTTAAAAAAGCAGGGACAATTAAATGGTGGTTGTAGTGCTAGAGGGATCGCAATTACCTCAAATGGATGTGAAAGTATTGCCGCCCATTTTTTAGACGAATCAGAACAAGATCCTAGAGCAAAGTTGATGGCATCTTTGGGTGAGGCATATCGTAACACACGCAAACTAGATAACCAACCCGATGCACTCTTAACAGAAATTCGTGTAGCTTTTAATAAGTTGGTACGATCCCTTCCCCCAGATTTTGAGCGGCAGGTCAAGCAACTCAAACACGAGCCTGATTTAGAAACGTCATTGCACTACAAATTTACAGAACAGATAACAGATTTTTACAATCCTATGCAGGAATTTTCCCAACAGGAAGTACTTGCTAACATTGAAATGACAGAATCATTGTACAAGTTCTTTGGTGATAATCCTCAAGTTCATTTTCAGTCAGTCTTCCAACACTTAGCAAAACAACTTCCCCTGCGAACAATCCACCAATACGCAGTTGTTACTGGATTAAAATCTGCCCAGACTGGAAGGTTGAATATTGTTGCTTTAGAGGGAAATCCTGGAATTGGTAAAACTACTGCTGTAATTAAGTTTCTGGAAGCTCAATCAGAAGGTTTCATGTTTTTATATCTCAGTCCACGAGTGGTAATTAATCGGGACGTTACTGCCAAGTTTGCTAAAAAAGACGGAAATCCAAGTGGTATTTTAACCATTACTACTAATGCTAATTTAATTAGTTCAGCACCTAAGTGGTATGAAAAACAAGTATTGGAAAAAGGTGAAACACAGCGATGTGTAGATAGCGCAGTAGTTGTAGATGGTATTACTGAATTGAAGCATCCTGATGGTAGTACCATCTTCCTTACGCCTGAACAGGAACACGAAATTGATTGCAATATAGTTACTACTAACCGTTTTAAACGTTCTCGCAATGAACGAGAAGACAGCGTACAATCCATACATCGCCCTGGTGTATTACGTACTCTAACTGGTTCAGCCCGTAAATTGCTAGAAGAAAACCCTCAAGTAAATCGGTTAGTAATGACTGCGGCTATTCAAGGTTATCGCCACCTCGACCAAACAACTACAATTGATGCTTTAGGAAATTTATTTGCTAAAAAAGCTAATACCAAATCAGGACAACAAGAACGCCGTAACTTTGGCACAAAAATTCCTACTATTATTGCAATGGTTGATGAGTTGGCTGGTGATGGTACAGGAGCGATATTTGTTAATGAACTAACGAATTGGTTACAACAACAGTTCATTGAACCTTTTGAGGGTAGTAAATCACCGTTTAAAGTAATTCTGATTATTGCTGATGCCTCTTTAAGTAATGAAATAGTCCTTAATAGTTATCTCAACTCTGGAAATTCTGCTCCTGATAAAGTATTAATTAGTCCAACTCAAGGGGAAGCAGCGTTTCGCGTTACTGGCACTGATATCAAAATAGGGCTTAAAAAATATCCAGTATTACATATTATGACTAATAGCTATCCAGCTTCTCAACTTAATATTGAATACAGTATTCACCTTGCACCTATAGCGCCTAAACAGATAAAAGTTGACTTACAACAAGAAATTCGTCAAGCAATACGAGAACAATTAGAAGATAAGTTATTAAGTAATGCCTATAAAGAAATTAAAAAAGGTATGAAAGAAGGCTCAGAACAATTAATATTTTTTGCCCAAGACAAAGCATTTTTGCGTCAATTAAAGCATAACTTGATAGATGGGAAAGATGCTCTTTATCAAAATTATGAAGTAGAAATTTTAGATCAAAGTGTACCTCCTAATAAACGGTTAGAATTAATCCAAGAAGAAAAAAGAGATAAAATACGAGTTTTCTTGATGACTTCTTCAGGAGCAAGAGGTATATCTTTTCCAAAAACCGATTGGATTATTGCAGCAATTCCTAGATTTAATATAGAAGCTGCTTTAATGGAAGTTGCTCAACTCATTTATCGTGGCCGAGGAATGTACACAGATCCAGAAACAAAAAAGCTCGTTTCAGGAGATGATAAAGCTAGACAATTGGTAATGCTTATTAATGATGGCTTTATTGTAGCTGAAGATACTGATAGATCAAGACTATGGTTACGCCAGTCTAGCGATATTTTAACTTTATTAATGATGTTACGTTCTACAATTCACACTCGGATAAAAGGTGATGCAGGACTTAAGAACCAACGTCTTGCTTTTGTACCAGTGGGTTCAATTGGGGATGAAGAATTATTAAACCTAATGTCTGATGACGTGTGGATTTTTTTGCAAGAAGCGCGGATTTTTGTCTATGATAATCAATCGGAAGAAGAAAAGAGAATTGTAAAAAAAGCAGAGCAGTTAACACAGAAAATATTTGCTCAATTAACCTTGAAGGGTAATACAGTTGATAGACAAGCCAAATCTTATGTAGATTATTCTACTTTAGAGGCTTTTGTCAAAGCGGTGTCTAGAAGTTCAAGCCGTCTTCTACCATCTCTAGAAAATGTAAATTTAGTAATTCCTGATTCTTTAACTTGTCTTGGGCCTTTCTGGATAGAAGATTGGTCTAACCGCCATACAGAGGAAAAATTTAGTTTTGAAGGCTGGCGTAAAAATATTCAACAATATAGTCAACAGCTTTTAGGATTATTGGCAATAATTTATCAAGATAAGAATGGCAAATATCCACCTAAACTCAAACGCCCAGCTAAGGGATTACACCAAATTCTAATTCGAGAGAAAGAAGAATCTCTTTGGGAATATTCAACACTACAAAGTTTGAAAACACAGAATATTGTTGCTAGCGTCCCACTTGATTATCCTCATTTTTGGCGCGAAGAGTTGGAAGACGATACTCGGAAACAACTGATAGAAGACCCAGCTACATGGCAAATTACTTTAGGAAGGAGTTTAACACCAAAAGGTTTGGTTATGCCTGTCGTTCCACAATATGAAACATTCCCTTGGGCAGCTGTGGCTGGTCGAAGGGTTTTTAGCCAATTGGAAACTCTTTTTAGTGACCGCTATTTTCTCGCCTCTAGCGAATTAAATTTACTCAATAGCATTTTGTTAGTAGATGTGTTAGATGATAATGTTAGTTAATGATGTGTTATGCACTAGATGGATAATCTTATGAGCTACTACATTTAGGTCGTAGCAGTGTAATTGATCATAGTTATGCGTTAATTACTATAGCTTATTGATTTGTTACCAACTTTGAATAATCAGCATAGTAAAAGTGTGGAGTGAAGATAGTTCTTATTTATCTTCTATCCAAACGATACAGCACTTCCTGCTGTTATTAAGTACAGTCTCTCCCCCTCCATACTCCTGCTTTTCGTCCCTTTCAGCACTAAACACGCACTTCACAATAATGGGAACTGCTGGCTATATTACTGTAGATGTGTTTAAAAAGTTGCTATAGAATGATTGCTACCTTTCCCAATCCACCAACACCCCATCCACGATCGCAACCCCCCACTGCAGAAACTTCGCCAGCAACTTCTTAATCACAATCTGCAAAGCAGGGTCATCATTCCAGCACTCTTGCAAAAAGTCAAACCCCGGATTCTCCCCCGAATTCGCCGCCACTTTGAGTTTCTGCATCCGCTCCGGCCGCATATTTGACCTTGCTACAATCGCCTCATTTGACCATTTTTCAGCGCTGGGGACAGACGCGGCGGAACTTTCACCCTCATGATTTGCTTTAACTTCTCCACCCGAAACTGAATTTTCAACTAACAACGAAGCGGGGGAAGCCTGTTCTACTTCCTCCTGTGTTTGATTAGCGATGGCTACGCCCGCCGCAGGCATCGCAGAATTTAAAGATTTCTCATTTTGTGCGAGGGGCGCGGCGGAACAAGTACCTTCATGACAGTCCCTTGGTTCAACACCACAATTCTGGTTTCCAGCCAGCAACGGAGCAGATTCACCCTGTACAGCATCCACAAGCGTCAGTGTCGTACAGTTTGTTACCGTAGGTAACTCTTCCTCATTCTCTGACACGCTTTCAACAGACTGAGGCGAAGCGCCCCCCAAGGGCGCACTCGCCGTCTCCTCCTCACGCGAATTTTCTGTAAGCGTGTCAGAGAAACTCCTCACAATCTCTTTTGAAGAGTTTGTGAGGAGTTTCTGACCAGTTCGTGAGGGTTTACAGAACCCTTGCTCTGACTGATTTTCACCTGAAATAGATGCTTTATACAAAGCACCCATTTCTTCGGAGCCAGCATCTTTCTCTGAATCCCCAGCATTTAATTCTCGTTTTTCAGCATCTAGTTGTTGATTTTCCGAATTAGCTTTCTCCCAAAACTCCTTCATCCGACTACCATGCAAATTCTTTACCATCCAGCTAGCAGTCTCCCTACCATCCTGAATCGATTTGTCGGGTTTGAAAATGAATAGCCCACTGTCAACTAGAATTTTCTTCGCAGAGATAAAAGTACTGTACCCCAAAGCAGAAGTTAGCGGCATCCACCGAGAACCGTAGGGGTCAGCCGTCCAACACTCCTGCCATAACTGATTAACGGAGGGTTTTTGCTGCGATGCCCAGAGCAAATCTTCAATGGGAATAATCACATGAAGCCGCTTGTACGGTGATTGTGCTTTATCAGCAGTCTTTTTGAGCTTGGGTCTTGTGATAGTTGCGGTCATTTTACAATCTCCTGTTATGTTGACGCACGGAAATTTCCCTACAGCGTTGTTTACCCCCGTAGGCATCGCAGGGTTTAGTTCGATATTTGTTTGTCTAAAAAGTTACCGATACACTGAAAGCCTATTGAGGTTGCCAGAATCGCAATTCGTCTCGGAAATACCTGTCAGTCTTTTTCGATTGCTCCTTCCAACAATCCCAAGCTACTATCAACTCTTCGCCCAAATCCTCTACAACTTCCCCCCTCTCAACATACAAAGTCCGGTACGGGTCAGCATGAGCAACAATAGAACCGATGCCAATTGTCCCAGGTTCAGTGGATGAGTTTTTGAGAGTTCTAATTAACTCTGTTTCTTGGGTAGTAAGTTCTGCCCAGTAATCCGACTTAATCACCTCATACTCTTGCGCCACTGCCCAATAGTCCTGCCACGTACACCCAGGTTTAGCTAGCACTTGCCGAATGTCGCTAACTGCTCCGGGAAGCATTTCCAATTGTTCGGCTCGATATGCGATCGCAGTTGGTGTAGGTTCACTTCCCAGAATTATTGCTGCGGCTTCGAGTGCTTGGGTGTTGTTCATCGCTTCGCTTAGGTTTTTCAACGCCATACCCATCAGCCGCAGACATTCTTGGGCGTTCTCCTTGGGTGGTTCTTGGGCTAGCGATCGCAAATCAATGGTTTTCTCCAGTGCTTGCTTCATCTGCTTGTTCAAAACTTTGGTCGCTTGCTGGGTCATGGTATTCCCCCACTGTTGCGAAGGACGTTGTTCAACAGCGTTTTCCAATTCCTGAATACGCTGCTGGAGTTGCTGATTCTCAGTCTCCAATTTCCTTAAACCCTCCATCTCATCCAATCGCTGCTGCAATTGAATGTTCTGCTCCCTCTGCTGCTTGTACAGTTGTTGCAGGGATTGGATTTGCTCAATTACTTGTTCTTCGGCTCTGGCTGTGGCTTCTGACTGTAGTCCAATCCTCAATTCCTGCTGTAAGCGCTCCAACTCATGCTGGTGTTGTTGCTTGAGTGCTGCGATCGCTTCAGAATATTCTTTGGGGTAAGTCCGCTCACTTGAAAATGACGCAATTGCGGCATTTTCAAGTGAGCCAAATCAGTGTTGTTTACCAACAGCCTCTCACCATCAGTGAAGGTAACAATCTGCTGTGAAGAGTTTGGCGAGTCTGCTTCAATTACTCCCTCTTGGCCATAACGGGGATGTGATTGTGAGGAAATCCTGACCGATTTACACAATTGCGTTTGACTTTTTTCGTTTTTTGTGATTCGTTTAGTTCTTGGTGCGACAAGTTGGACTGCTTTGGCGAAGTCTCCGGCAGTGGGGAAAGGTTTTTCCTGGGCTGCGATCGCAACAGCTTCGTGTAACTTATCGGGAGTTTTGACCAGTCGGAGTAGGGATCGTGTCTGGGATGGTTTGGTAATATGCGCCCTCAGTTCTTCTGGTAAGGTATCAACTACTTGCTTGGCTGCAAATAGATCCTTGACTCTGCGATATCCACCGTGTTTGGTCAATTCCTTCTCGCAATAGTCTTCAAAGCTAAGGTGTCCACCATCTTGGTAATAGTGGTTGTCCAGCATCAGGCGCAGTTCATCTATTGCTTGCCACTCAAAACGGTCGATGGCGGTGAAGGTTTCGTGGATGCTGGTGTTAACAACACCATAATCTAGAAGCGATGTTGTTCCGGGGTTGTAGTCAATAACGGTATTATCCTCTGTGCATGGTGTAAGAAGATTTGATATTGTTTGATTAACCATAAACCTGAGCGTTTGTGGAACTACCCTCAGCGCCTGCCTCGAAAACAATTGCTGGGGGTTTGAATTTGTCAGCATAATTGCTTTGAGTCTAGCATTAGGCTAGCCGTTAAAGCAACTGGGCTAGACAGATATCACCACCCTTTAAAAGCTTCGCCCCCTATGGTTCTATAGGGGGCGAGTTTGTTGCTAGATTTATGAGATTTTTGGCGCTGGCTAGCATGTGTTCTAGCTGACTCTTGAGTTGTTGATTTTCTGCGGCTAGCCCGCCCTTAATTTTCCCAATTCTGCTTTAATTTCCGCTATCTCTTGTTGTTGTCTTTCTATAACTTGCCTGATATCAACAACATTAGTTTCACTCTCTTCCCTACCGAGTCTACCTCTAATGTAGCTTTCTATGTCCTCAGTCATACTTGTTCCTTCTTTTTCTAGCAACTCCTTATACTCAACGTACAAGCTCTCATCAAGCCTTACATTCATCTGAGCGCCACGCTTCCTAGTAGAAAGCTTTCTTTCGTCTGCCATCTTTGCTTCTTTGAATTTAAACAACTATTTACACTATAAAGCACGGTCTAGCCAGTGGCTATAACTTCTACTAATGTCTAAAGCCTATGTAGATCAGTTAATTGGCTAGATTGTGTCTTGACACTGGCTAGCCAAAATAGTATATTAGATTCATGAGATACAAACAAAAGACGATCACCCTGTCTGGAAAACTAGCGATCGCCCTTTGTGAAAAACCTAACCCCATGTAGAGGCAGGAGATCCTCATTATGACGCATTCAACCTATATACAGCAAGCACCCTCAAGCTTCAAGCTAAATCAAACACTAATTGCTGATGCTCCTCGCAGAGATGAACAAGCCCTAGCCCAAGCTGAACTCGACACCCACCTCGAATCCCAAGCCGAAGCTGTAGCCCCAACCCAAGATCCTCTCACCAGCAGAGATCGCCGCATCATTGGCGAGATTATCGAAGTGAAACCCGAATCAGTTCGCACCATCTGGATCGAAAGCGGAATCACAGTATGGGTGCAGTTTGTGGAAGGCGGACGACTACCATTTGATCGAGACTGGTTCGCTACAAGAGTTGCAGAAGTCAAAGCGACTCTACCGGAAACCCCATTAGAACGAAACGAACGCCTGAGCGATGAACTAGAAAAAGCCTGCGCTGTTTTTGGTCTATATCACGGTGAGATAGACTGGTTAAGTTTCAGCACCAAACTCTACCAAGACGGGCGTTTTGTCGGCTTCGTCGGGTGCAATCAACAAGGCTGGTACGCAAGACCAAGACAGTATGGGGTTAATCGCGTGGCTGCGAGTGCAGAGCAAGTGATTGCGCTGTTGGGAGTTCAAGCGGCAGTAGCGGCGTAAGTTGCTGAAGGAAAAAGGGCGATTGCTCCCCCAAGAGAAATGCAATCGCCTCCAAAGCTCAATCGCTGCTTTAGAAATAATAATCATGACATAAAGTGCAGCAAGTAACCTCTTACTTCAAGTAGGTGACTGTCACGAGAGAATTCTCCTACCTGCTACAGATGCGAATGCAGATGTGTAAGAAATCCCTAGCCGTAAAAGTGAAAAAGGCGACCGCAGTCCAAGAGAAATGCAATCGCCATCTGAACGAAATTTAGACAATCGAAATCATCATGGCACATGAAATATGATTACCACACTCTCTGTTCAACAGACTGAGTTGGAAAAGTCTGTTGAGAAGATACTGTTGCCTCCAACTGACCCCAAAGCAGAGGTCATTCAAATCCCTGGATACAATCTGGTTTACGTTAACGGAGCTTGCCCCAGGAATTATCGAGTGTACAAGGTTGATTCGATGATTGGAGTGATATTTCAACACCTTACACACTGGTCTAACGGAATGGATTCTCTTCGATATGCCGAGCCGGTTGATGCAGCAGTTGGACTAGACGACTTCATGAAGGTGGGAATGGCACTAAGAAAAGCCGAAACCCTTGCGGTTTAAGCAGTTTGCAATTGCTTGCGTAATTCATGCCGGGGTTTCGTCATCAAGGGGTAAATTTTTGGGCGACGTTTACGGACTCGTGGTTCATT
>NZ_NOLK01000116.1:0-25216 GCF_002245985.1 Nostoc sp. 'Peltigera membranacea cyanobiont' 232 | reverse complement strand
TCATTTCATTTTTTGAAACCTTTCTGAGAAGTATAAATATTATTTATGAAATAGGTAGCTTATCTTACTTTGTACTACGTAAGCTTGATTAGCAATCACTCTTTGGGAAAAACTTTTTGGTTTACTGTTAATAGCTTTGAAATCTGTAGCGCTTATCCTGTATAGCTTAGAGCTTTTCTTAGTGCCATTCGGCTCTATTCCTTCATCAATCCAAGTATCAATTGCTGTTTTTACGTTTATTTCAGTCATCGCAGACCATTCTTTTTCGTTGATAGTTGTTTGAACCCACATTCCGCACCCTAACTGTCACAAAGGGGTTTTTACTGAATATTCTCTCTGTATCGGGAGTAAAAAAATACTTTACTTACTCGTGGCCAAGTGGTGTGGGCAAGACGACGATGATACGGCAAATTGCCCGACGTTTAAATGCTCCTCAAGGTGAGGATTCAGCATTGAATGACTCAAGCTACCGCAACGGTTATGCGCCTCAATTACCTCTTTTGCTCATAGAGACACGTCCACCTGACAGTGGGGTGTTTAATCGAACTGACTATTACCGGACTGCGCTGAAGCTTTTGAACGAGCCATTCTACGAGCGTCGTAGCATTGTAGACATCGATACGTCGGAGGCATGGGAGAAAAAAGGGCGTGGACGTAGTAGCAAGACTTCCCAGTTTAATGATTCTCCAGAACTGCGCCACCTGAAAACACGACTATAACAGCAAACGAGATCCCCATAGAGCTAGCCCCAAAGAAAAAGCAGACTCGCAAGAAAACTACATCTACTCCTGATCTTGAAATTACTGAAACGCCACTTAGTAATTCCAGTACTGACCTTCAGGCGATAACCCAGGACACGCAACAGCAAACAGATAAGAGTCACCAGAAAAAGTCAGGCACACGTGTTGGACAACGCACTCCCCTTGCGAGACACTGTTGGGCTTGAGTCACAGTCACCTACATAAGAATGATAATCATACGGGTGGGGGGAAGAAGCTGCCGTAGGCAGCTTCTTCCCTTTTCTCCCTCCCCTTAAAATGATTATCATTCTTGAGAAAACCTGTCTCTTGTTTTTCTTGGAATAATTTATTCTTTGGAAGTCCCTACCCTTGCAAAAAGTTCAAATCACTATTATTAAGGAAGGGGGCATTGCCACTAGCAACTCCCTGAGAAAAAACTGAAGTAAAAGAGTTTTGCTCATTAGGGTTGAATATATTACCCAGGTTAGAAACGAATTGTCCATAGTTGAATGATTTGACCTTTGTATCAATTCCCTGAGCAGGATTAATGCGATTATCACCATTGGGCAACTTATCGTCAGTCACGAAATCATTAGTTATATCAATGACAGGGGTTGGACTAGGATCAGCAATACTAACCACGTCCTTTGAGTTGCCAGTATATTTTCGCAATTTTCCGCTCTTTGCATCAAGTTCAGCCACCCAGCTATCTAAAGCAGAGCCATTAGTTTGACTACTACCACTACCCAATAAGCCATCAGTAACTCCAGTCACGAAAAGCTTACCACTATCATCAGCAGTAAGACCTGTAGCGTAGTCAAGCCTCGATTTGCTGCCAAACTGTTGAATCCACTTGTTTGTGCCGTTAGTGTCGAACTTTGCCACAAAGGAATTATAAGCTGTATCTTTGTTGCCTTTTCCTAACTTATCGTTAGAATATCCTGTCAAGAAGATGTTGTCTTGTGAATCGATGTCTATGTCAGATAAGTAGACACCATCATCACCTTTAGAGCCAAACTGTTTAGCCCATAGCTGAGTTCCATCTGGGCTAAATTTAGTGAGCCAGACATCGTAAGACCCGATTTTGCTGTTCTTTTTATCCTTTGTCCCTAAATCGCCTGTAGTCCATCCTGTAACGTAGATATTTCCCTTGCTATCAGTGGCATCAGCCCATGCAAAGTCAAGACCATCATTTTTACTACCAAACTGTCGAACCCACTGTACTTGACCGTTGGGGTCTACCTTCGACAGCCAGGCATCGTACTTCAAAAGACTTCGAGAAGGATCAGACTCTTTTACTAAACCCTGAGTCCATCCTGTAGCGTAGCTATTGCCATCCTTATCGACGGCAAGATCGTAAGTTTCGTCAAAAAAGGGAGTTTGATTAAAAGGGAAACTCGCTGTTGGGTCCTTAATCTGTGTATACCACTGCTGATTACCTTTACTATCGAATTTAGTCACCCAGGAATCATCTTGAACGGGAAAATTAAAAATGTCTAAATTGGAATTTTCCTTAATTGACAATCCCGATAAGTAGACATTGCCCACTTTATCTACATCCAGTCCAAAGCTACTATTAGCAAAACCTCCAGTCACATTAGTTCCAAACTGCTTACCCCACAACAGATTGCCATTGGTGTCATACTTAGCTACCCAAACATCAGTATCTTGTGATTGTTTGGATGAAAAAAGGTTGCCTCCTGTAGTTCCCGCCACATAGAAGTTACCGTCCTTGTCTGTGACTATAGAGTAGATTTGATCCAAATTAGAAGTGCCAATCTGCTTACCCCACAATTCATTGCCCTTCTTGTCATATTTAGTTACCCAGCCATCATAAGAACCATTATTAGTTCCTTCCAAAGATCCGCTAGTAAATCCTGCTATATACACATTGCCCGAAGAATCTGTAGCAGCACCAGTACCGATATCGTTACCAGTAGTCGATAATTGCGTTATCTTCTTTTGTGCTGGTTTTCTTTGTGGTTTATCACCCACATACTCGAAATATTGGCCATTTAGATCTAAATGTACTTCAGGTTTTTCAATCACAAAAGTAACGAGGTCAGGCAGTCCCTGTTGCACTGAAAAGATAGCCTTTCCATAAAAAAGGTGGTCTATTCCTTCAACCTTTAATCCATTAACATCTACCAATCGATAGTCTTGTGGTTTACCATTTAGGCGTATGGTATCTTGGGAGGGATCAAAATCATAAATTACGGCATACTGGTTCAAACCAAGAAAATCTGTGGTGAGTAGAGTATTTGGTCCGCCATTATCTGTGTAGTAGGGTTGATTTATATCACCAAGAATAAATTTATCGCTCCCTACCGATGGTATGTCTTGATCTAGGATTCCTAATGGATTACCTTGTTGAATATTAAGAATAATCCCGTACTCTGCTGTTGAATTGTCAAATAAGTCACCAAACACAAAATCAATATTTTGATTTTGTGTATTATCTAAACCAGGATCGTAACTGTAAATCAGATCATTTCCCGCACGTCCAAAAAGGGCTTCATTATTTACTCCTCCTCCATACACTACATCACTGGCAGGTGTATATAACGAAGCAATAACTTTAGAAGTAGCCATTTTTTTAAGTCCTTTGTTACACTAATTTGAATTTTTTCGAGACGTAACTTTCAGATTTGTTACTACTTTGTATTAGCTCGTGTAGATGCACCTAAAAAATTTATCATCTGTGTTCACTTCCTTAGAGTAAGTAAGGATTTTTTAACAGCTTGGTTAAAACTTGGCTGAACAAACACCAAAACTAAAAATACTCCGGCAAGCATTGCAACACTGGCTATGAGCAAAGCTGTGTGTAAACCCGATACAAACGCATTACTAAACGCCTGATGCAAAGCAAGCTCAGAAATGCTGGATGGTAGGTCGCTGGGAACTTTTGCTCCACCGTGCAAAGCATTAGCGATGAGTCGATCTTGCAGATTTGGGGATAGATTCCAAGCAGAGAGCGATCGCCTAATATCTGAGGTCAGCCCTTGAGTAAGAATTGTCCCCTGTAAAGCAACTCCTAAAACACCGCCGAGACGGTTACTAGTGTTGAGTACTGCTGAGGCAATTCCGGCTTGAGTCGGAGGCCCCGTACTCATAGCTGCTGCTGTCAAGGCTGGGAGTGTTAATCCACTACCAAAGCCAGAGAGAAAAAGGTTCCACATGATTGCTCCATAGTCTGTATCAGCACTGATTCGCATGAACAACAATATAGTCACACCCCCTATCAATAGTCCTGTAGTGATGGTAAAGCGCGACCCTAACCGAGTAACAAACCATCCAGAACAGATGGATGCTATCACAAAACCCCCATTTAACGGCAGAAAGCGCATACCCGTCGCCGTCGCCGAGTACCCCTGGACTTGCTGCAAGAAAAGGCTGAAGAGAAAAAGCAAGCTCGCAAAAGTGAAGAATATTAAAACCGAGACAACATTAACAACGGTAAATGTTGGGTTTTTAAACAAGTTTGGTGGCAGCATTGGGTGGCTGCTGTTAGACTCAACGATCAAAAAGGCTAAAAGGCTGAGTCCAGCAACCGCCAGTAACCAAACAATCAAAGGCGATCGCCACACGCCAGCATTGCTCTCGGTCAGTGCATAGGTGAGGGAAGCCAGCAAGATTATACTGAGTACCAAACCTGGCACATCTATACCCTGCTTCTTCGGTTTGACAACTTCTTTAACAAAACGGGAGGTCAGCCCAAAGGCAATCACACCGAGCGGTACGTTGAGAAAGAACACACTCTGCCACCCCAGGATATCCACAAGCAACCCGCCCAACACAGGGCCAGCTAGGAGGGCAAGTCCTGACACCGCAGACCAGATCCCGATGGCTTTAGCTTTCTCCTTCGGCTCAGGGAACGTATCAGCGAGGATAGCAAGAGAGCTTGGCACTAAGGCCGCAGCACCCATTCCTTGAAAAGTTCGCCCAACAATCAAAATTGTCAAACTGGGGGCAAAGCCACAGATTAAAGAGGCGATCGTGAAGATGACCAGTCCTGCTTGGAAGACTCGCTTGCGCCCGTAAATATCGCCCAATGTCCCACTCGTCAGCATTAGACTAGCCGCAGCCAGGGTATAGGCGTTGAGAATCCACTGCAATCCCGACACATTGGAAGCCAGACTCATTTGAATCTTGGGAAGCGCTACATTCACGACGGTGTCATCAAGATTTGCCATGAAAAGTGCGAAACACATTGCTCCCAAGGTAATAGCCTTAACATGATCTCGATTAATTGCTGTCATTATTTTAGTTTAATAAGTGTTGATAATACTGATTAAGATTTTCACATCCTTGTTTGCTAGAGAGCTGATTGGCATCTTCCAGAGCGCGGTTGATTATTTCTGTGTTGTCTGCACACAAGGCTTTTTCAATAGTATTGGCGAACCCTTCAACATCATCATGTGAGACAAGATAGGAATTTACATTATCAATTGTGTATTCAGATACTGCACCGCTATTAACAGTTACAACAGGTATCCCCGAAGCCATCGCTTCCACAACTGTTCGCCCGAAAGTTTCATGAGGTGAAGGGTTGCAAAATATATCACATGAAGCCAACAAATTTGCCTTCTCTTCTCCGTGAATAAAACCTATAAAGTAGATGTTGCAAATCGAGTCAGCAAGGCTCTTTAATTTGTTGACAGCAGCAGCAGGTCCATCTCCAGCAATTATCAGAGAATACTTGCCTTGTCTACTTTTTAAGCTTGCAAATGCTTCTATCAATAAATCTACTCGTTTTTCTAAACTCAAACGCCCCAAAAAAAGTAAAACTTTGTTGTCCTTTTCCTCATCACTTAACCACATTTCCAAATATTTTCGGTTCCGGCGCTGAGGGCTGTACAAAGAAATATCGATACCAAAAAATGGTACAAAATGAGAATTTTTAATCCCAATTTTTTTGAGATTGCTATTTACTAATTTACTAGGAACTAATGTAGTATCGAATTGACGATATAAATAGTTGGTTAAAGGACGGATAAATATGTCTCGTAAGAACCCCCAAGCAGGATAGCTACCTGCAAAATTGTAATAATCTGTTTGGTATTCAGTAACGTATGGAATCTGGTTTTCTTTTGCATAACGTTTGCCAGGGAATTGCCATGTGCTAAACAAGAAAGCCCGCTCTATATCCACTAGAGTAATTATATCTGGTTTGTAATAAGCCAATCTCTCGCTAATTTGACGTTCTGCTGCTATTGTAGGAACGTAATTCAGCTCATAGGGAAGCCAAGGTTTTGAAGGATAACCTTCAATAATTAACCTTTCACACAAATCTGATGGTACTGATGGCAAAGCTGATGGGTTTTGGAAATCTGGTGTCAGTACAACAACACGGTATATTCCTTGTTGTGCCAACCATTGCACTCGCTCCCAGTTATACTGTGACGAACCGCTTACTTCTGGGGGAAAAGTAGTAAAAATAAAAGCAAGAGTGTAAAAATCCATTTAATCAATATCCCTATTAATGTTTTGATCTTCTGTGAGATTTATATGCATTTTATTGATTAACCGAGTATTTAAACAAAGAATAAAATAATTGGTAATTATATTTTTAAATAGTGATATTTTCTTGATAGATATGTTGCTAAAGAAGGATTTAAATTGTTTTTATAGTACTATGTCTTTGAGGGACAACAGCGTCTATTTTAATTGATTTATTTTGAATCATAATTAGCTTTTTCTCTTGGGAATAATTAGCTGTTTACAAGAATAAAATTTTCTTTACACTTGGAAACTTGGTGCTAGCCGATGTAACAAAGCTCCAACACTAGCATCCGTACCTGTAATCATGACATCATAGTGATTCTTAGCCTTTTTTGCAACATTTTTTAGTTTTATTGAAAAGAGACTATTATATTTAGTCTCTCTATTTCTCCCCTCAAAAAACTTTTTTATTTGTTTGAGACTTTATCCAAATAAACTTGATTTTTTGAGAAATTATCTACACGCATTTGATTTTTTACACGCATTTTGTTTAGTTCTGCTACGCCCAATCGCCGATGAACCGCATCTCCAAATCGGGGAAAAAATTGCTCAACTGCAAATAGTACTTTCGTTAAAGCTTCTGTCACAGAATCTTGATTGACAATCACTTCCGCCTTATTTTGCTCAATAGCTCTAATTACTGCTCTTACTACCTGTTCTGGTGTAGATGTACCTGCAAGCTCTGGTGCAGGTACGTGAGTATCAGCAAACATACCGCATTCGGCGATATATCCTGGAGAAATAGCTGATATTTCTACACCACTACCAGCCAATTCTTGCCTGAGTGCATCACTAAAAACGAGCAAACCAGCTTTACTAGAACAATAAATGCTGTCGTAAGGAGATCCCTTTTTACCACCCAAAGAAGCAATATTGACAATGTGACCGCTACCCTGGTGTAACATATTTGGCAAAAGCAAACGCGTCAATTCCATAGCAGCCAGTAAATTCAGTAACAATACTGACTTTAATTCTGCAAGAGAGTAATCTTGAAAAGCTCGGTAAATTTCTATGCCAGCATTATTGATTAAAATGTCAACTGGGCCTACAAGCTGATTAACCTGCTGTAAGAGATCAGGCAATTGTTCTACCTGACTAATATCAAATGGAAGACTTATGCCTTTACCGCCTAAAGCATTCACTTCAACAAATACCTTATCCAGTTTCTCCTTTGAGCGAGAAACGCCGATTACCGTTGCCTTTTCTCTTGCTAGCGCATGAGCAATAAATACACCAATGCCGCGAGAAGCTCCTGTCAAAAGTACCGTCTTACCTGCTATAGCTGTCATGATTACTCACATCTTTCTGAGATAAATTATCTGTGGTTACAACGCGCTCAGAGTCTGTTTAAAAATCAAAGCTTAGTTAACAGCTAAGTTCTCTTTTAAAGACACCAAATGCTTTCCTCCTAGTTCGATTTGTCCCTGTTCAATTCCAGCTTTCAGTCTGTCTACGATATACATGAGATCGGGTGCAATAAAATTGGCTCCATGATCGGGTTCTATCAAGCTAGCTAAGGCAATATTGCTGTTACTTTGCTCTGCCAAGGTACGAATACCTAAGAAGTTGAAAACGCCTGCCTCATAAGTTCCACAAGGTACTGATGGATTCTGAACTCCAGTGCAGTATTCGTTTTCTCGGAACCATTCTTTTGATGGATATCCATGAAAATGAACCATAGGTGCGCCATTTTCTAGCAGTGCAGGTGCATATAATGCTCCTGCAAGAGTCATAGCAAGCATGACATAGATATCGTAAGAAGGTTTGATATCCGCTACTGCTAAATCGGTTCCTTGTGGTAACTGAAGTAATAAATTACCTTTTAAACCAATCCGAAGAACGTCAGTTTCAAGATTCAAATTTGTTTTATTTGAGCCAGAACGAGAGCATACAAGCCAGACATCAGGAATCTGCTTAAACTTCCATTCTTGCCCTATCTGGGTTCTGATGTACTTTCTACCTATTTCATTTTGACGCAGTTCATTACTACTAAATCCATCTAGAGATGAAAGACTTTCCCACTCTTTAGCTGAGATTTCAACTGCTCCAACGTATTGTGGTGGTTCGGCATAGGCAACAAAACCATAAGAAACCCCTGTCCGCCCTTTCGCCATCCAATCAACAATATCTCTGTGTGACTTTCTTTTAATAACGTTATCAATTTTAAACCCAGCAGGCAGTAACCCTGTTGATGCCAATTCTTTACCCAATTTTACCAATTTTGCTGCATATTCAGATTGATTTGAGTCATATTCTCCTACTTCAAATCGGCTCATTGATAGTGGCAGTATCGGCACATAAATTTTAGGAATTAAGGATTTAAGAACGAATTCATCTATGTCATTTATAGGAAATTTGGAATCTGAAAGATTCATATTTAAGATGGAAATCTGACTATGAGAAACTCCAATGACAATTTCAGAAAATGTTCTGACTAGAGTGCTAATACCAATTGGAATTTTTTGTTCATAAGGAATTGTGGGATCGCTAAATTTATCGTCTGGTTCTGTAAGTACGATTACTTGAGTATTCGTAGGATCTTCAGCAGGACGGATATTTTCTTCTGCCCAGCTAATAAATTGAGCAATTTTCGAGACAGACATCTTTTGATTTTTTAAAACAAAATGAGAATAGCCTTGATATAGCCTCTCTGCGGTAAAAATCTTCAACTTACCTGTTAAACTAGGATGCCTTTCAACATCAATTACTGCGCTAATTCCAGCTTTTATCACCCTCGTGTTGATGGTTTTCTTCCAATTTATCAGCGGCAGCTTCAGTTCATAGGAAAACTCTTTTGTTGCTTGTTCCCAAGATTCAATCTTAACGCCGTAGCTCTGAAGTTTGAGTTCTAAATTTTCTCTAAATTTAATAATCGCATCATTGGTGTATCCTTTCGGCAACGGACGGAAAGTTATTACTAGCTTTTGTGCCATTGCTTTTGAATCAATAACTGGGGCTTTAAAACCTAGATTAGAGCCATCACAAAACCCTCCAATTAAACGACCAATTGTTTGTAAGCTAATATCTTCTCCATGCGTAGTATAATTATCATTGATAGTTTGGTTAGCTTCACTTAAAAACGCCAGAATTTCTGGTTTGTGTTGAGCAATTTCTGTGCGAAGTTCTGGTGTCAAAATTCCTTTGGGAGAGTTAATCTTGAGTTTACCGTTATCAGCCCAAAGCTGAACACCTTGTTGGGTAAGATTTTCTACAATTTCAGATGCATTCATAAATCACAACTCCCTTTTTTTATAAGTTTTTCAAAAATTAAATTTCAAACATTTCTGACTCTGACGCTTCAATTTCTTGAGCTAAATACTGGCAAAGAGATTCAATCGTTGGATAATGCACTAACTCAAAAGGAGACAGTTTAACTCCAAAATGTTGCTCTCCAGCGCTAGCAATACCAATTGCCAGCACTGAATCCAAACCGTAGCTATCAAAAGAAGCTTTAATGTCTATATCGTCAGGTTTGACTCCTAACTCGCTAACAACTTTATTTACTAGCCAAGCTTGAATATCTTCTGCTGTTAGAGAAGTCAGATGAAGTTGAGGCATTGATGCTCGTTCAATTTTTTCTTCTGGTTTGGATACTTCAATCTGCTGCTGGTGGTATTCCTCGATCAACAATTCAACAACTTTGGGGAGTAACTTAGACTCATCTTCTGTGAGTTCTCCAGTTTTCTCCAACTGCTTGACTAACTGTTGGCGATCGCCTGGACTAAAAAAGTTAGCAATAGAGATATGACCGTTATTTGGAGACGAGTTTTCTATTTTACCGTGACCATTTTTGGCAGGCTCAAACCAACAGCGTTGTTGCTGCCAGGGATAGGTTGGCAGTTGCAAGCGTTGACGCGAATAGCCTCGGTCAAAACCTAACCAGTCTACTTTTGCACCACTCATGTATAATGTTGCCAAACTCTCAATTAGCTGTTGCCAATCATCTTTTTCAGGATGTAGGCTAGGAAGCCAAACTCCCTCAATTTCAGGTAAGCAGTTGTGAGCTATATCTACTAAAAGTGGCTTTGAACCAATTTCCACAAATAATTTGTACTCTTGTCGAGCCAGAGTTTGGATACTGGCAGCAAATTTCACAGATTGTCGTAGATGATTGCACCAATATTCAGCAGTGCTAACTTCAGGTGTTGCTAGTTCTCCAGTAAGATTGGAAACTAAATAAATTTGAGGTTTATAGTAGGTCACCGCTTCGGCAAACTGTTTAAATTTCTCTAATATTGGTTCTACCAAAGGTGAATGAAAGGCATGGGAGAAATTAAGTTTTTGAGTTTTAATTTCTTTTGCTTTCAAAATATCAAGCACTGCTGCTACTGCCTGAGATTTACCAGAGATTACTATATTTCTAGAACCGTTGATGGCTGCGATGCCTACGGTGGGCTTTGCCAACGCCACTTCTTGGGTGTAGGATTGAATAGCTTCTTGGACTTGCTTTTCCGAGGCAAACACTTCAACCATTTCCTCTTCTGGGGACAATGTTTGCATCAAGCGCCCTCTTTGGGCAGCCAGCTGCAAACCATCTTCCAAGCTGAAAACTCCAGCTACACAGGCGGCGACGTATTCTCCTATACCATGACCCATAACTACGGTAGGTTCTATGCCCCAGGATTTCCATAACTGGAAGAGGGCATATTCCAAGGCAAATAAGGCAGGTTGGCTGTAAGCGCTTTCATTTAAAGGGGAGTTAGTCCCTGTCTGGGGGTACAAAACTTCAAGTAGAGGCTGTTTTAGCTCTGAACTCAAAATATGTTCGCAGCGCTCAAGCCAGGTGCGGAACTCCGGTTGGGTTTCATAAAGTTGGCGTCCCATATTCACGTATTGGGATTCCTCACCAGTGAAGAGGAAAGCTACCTTGGGCTGGCTGGTTCCTTCCACCTGTCCTTGAAAGACTCCGGTTGTTTTTTGTCCAGCAGTAAAGGCTGCTAGCTGTTCGCGGACTTGCATAGAGTCACTAGCGATCGCACTTAATCTATGCTGAAAGTGTAAGCGACCAGTGTTAGCAGTAAAGCAGATGTTTTGAATCGCTAAGTTTGGATGTGCAGCTAAGTAGCTCTCGTATTCTTTGGCTAACTGCTTCAATGCCACATCAGTCTTAGCTGATAATGTCAATAGATGCAGGGGGCGCTTTGCCGATTCTGCGATCGGTTCGTGAACTGGCGCTTCTTCAAGCACCACATGAGCATTGGTACCACTGGCTCCATAACTATTAACTGCTGCTAGCCGCCTCGAATCAGTAGACCAAGCCATCAGTTGGGTTGGTACTTTTACTGGCAGTTTATCCCAGTTAATATGAGGATTGGGCTGTTTGAAATTTAGGTGGGGTGGAATTTCTTTATTTTGCAGCGAAAGCACAACCTTAAGCAAAGCTGCTATACCTGCGGCTGATTCTGGATGGCCGATGTTAGTTTTCACCGACCCAATTACAAGTGGTCGCTCGTGCGGGCGATCCTGGCTATATACTGCCGCCAAAGCTGCCACTTCCAGTGGATCTCCTCCTATAGCTGTGCCAGTACCTTGAACGTCAACATAGTCGATTTCGCCTGGTTTCACGCCACTATTCTCTAGAGCTTTGCGAATCACAGCTTGCTGAGATACTCCACTCGGTGCAAGGAAGCTACTACTGCTGCCACCATTATGATTGACTGCTGAACCTCGAATCAAGGCTAAGATGTTGTCTCCTTCAGCTAAAGCATCCGATAGCCTCTTAAGGACAATAACACCGCACCCTTCTGAGCGGACAAAACCATCAGCAGTAGCATCGAAGGTTTTACAACGGCCATCCTGCGCCATCATGCGTGTCCGGCAGAGAGCCATTGCACCTTCTGGTGATAAAATTACGTTGACTCCTCCTGCCAGGGCTTGATCGCATTCTTGATTGCGGAGACTTTGACAAGCTAAATGAATTGCTACCAGAGAACTGGAGCAGGCTGTATCAACTATCAGACTGGGGCCTTGAAGACCTAATGTGTAAGATAGGCGTCCAGCAACAGTGTTGAGTGGGTTCCCTGTTAGGTAATTGGCGTCGATTTGGCTCAGTCCGCCATCTTGAAGTAAAAGGCGTGCATAATCATTAGTCGTAATTCCAATAAAAACCCCAGTTTGACTACCTGATAGCCTTTCTGGAACTTGACCAGCATTCTCCAAAGCTTCCCAGCCAACTTGCAACAGCAATCGCTGTTGTGGATCGGACATTGCCGCCGTTCGGGGAGAAATTCCAAAGAACTGCGGGTCAAACTGGTCTATATCTTCCAAAAAACCACCATACCGAGTATATATTTTCCCTGGCGTATCGGGTTCTGGGTCATAGTAAGCGTCCATATCCCATCGCTGAGGGGGAACTTCTGTGATGGCATCCACTCCATTACGCAATAGCTGCCAAAATGCTTCTGGGTTATTGGCTTTCCCAGGAAACCGACAGCCAGCGCCAATAATTGCGATCGCCTCACTTTTAGAACGCTCCACCGCCTCAAGTTTAGCCCGCGCTTCTTTTAATGCCAAAAGCAAGCGCTGCGATGAATTCAACTGGTCTACTTTTGGAGAATGCTCACTCATGTTAATTCCTTTGAAGTAAAGATTCTAACCCTGCCAGTTCCTCTGCAATTGAAACTTCAAGTGCATCTTCTGAAAGTTGCTGAATTACTTCCACTGTTGCAGCCCGTTTCTGTTCATCTAGCGAAGTTGTGACATCGCTGACGGTACTGCTCTCCCAGTCCAACACCTCTCGACCCAAATATTTCACTAAATCGACAATTGTGGGACACTCAAATGTAATTGTTGAGGGCAATGTTGTTCTCAGGCTCTTATCCAATCGGTTTTTTAAATCAATTGCCATCAGGGAATCCATACCCATATCAAGAAAGCCTTGCTCTGGGTTAGCCAGCTGCGATGCTTCAAAGCCCAGCACTTTACCGACTTCTGACTGGAGATAAGCAGTTAACATGGCTCTTGCGTCGCCGACTGGGGCTGCTTCTAACTCTGCTACCAGTGCTGATGTAGCAGTTGACTGCTGCTGATTATCATCTGAAGGTTGGACTGACATTTCCTCTAGTAAGGTTCGCCGTCCTCGCGCCTCGTATAGACCCTTGAACAGAGGCCAGTCTACCTCAGCCACAGTCGCCTGTACTGTATTTGATCCCAGTAGCAAACCCAAAGCAGTGAGCGCTTGTTCTGGTTGCAATATGCCAATTCCCATACGACTCAGCCAACTTTGGGCTTCATCAGAAGCCATACCACCATCAGCCCACGGTCCCCAGTTCACACTTAAAGTAGGCATTCCCTGCCCTTGACGATAGTGGGCAAAACTATCTAGGAAGGCGTTAGCAGCAGCATAATGGGCTTGTCCGCGAGAACCCCACACTGAGGCAATAGAAGAGAAGACAACAAAGAAATCCAGTTTGATATTTTGGGTGAGCTGGTGTAAGAGCCAAGTGCCGATCGCTTTGGGACGCAATACTGCTTCTAGCGATCCCCATTGCAGAGATTGCAATGTTTCATATCCCACAACCCCGGCTGCATGGATGATCCCGGCTAGAGGTGGCATTGTTGCCCGCACTTTTTCTAATAGCTGCAATAAATCTTGCTCTTGGGTGACATCAGCTTGGGCTGCTAAGATTGTAGCTCCCATCTTTTCTAGATGAGCGATCGCAGTTTGTGCTTCAGCAGTAGGTTGTCTACGTCCAGTTAGCACTAGTTGTCTAGCTCCCTGTCCCATTAACCATTCTGCAACTTTCAACCCTAGCGCACCCAGTCCACCGGTAATTAAGTAAGTACTATCCGGGGATATTGAGCAACTTTCCGATGTGGATGGTAGTTGTTTACGTACCAAACGAGCTACATAACGCTGTCCGCCACGATATGTTAAATGGTCTTCACCCTGAGCATCTGCAATCTCTGACAATAGCAAAGATATTTCTTCTGATGTTGGTTTAGGAGATAAATCCACCATGCCACCGAATAGTTCTGGATGCTCAAGTGCTACTACCTTACCCATACCCCATAATGATGCTTGGGTAACTTCTGGTAGGGTTTGCACTGGTTGTGCGCCTCTAGTCACCAACCACAAGCGAGGTGAATCAATATAACTCTGATGGATAAGAGCCTGCATCAGAGATAGGACGCTGCCACAGCCCAACACCTGGGACTTCTCTAACTCTGCTATTGTTACCTCAGATGTAGCTGTGTCTAAATTCCACAGGTGAATCACTCCTTGTAACTGACTTTGGCTACCTGCTTTAACTTCATTTAGTAACCGCTCAAAATCTGCTGTACTTGAGGGATTGATAAACCAGGTAGAGTCTCCCTTTGACTGATAAGATTCGCCTGGATAAACCAAAATACAAGAATTGCCTTGTTTTCGCAGGTGTTGAACGAGAGTTTGTCCCACTCCTCCAATGTCAGCCAGAACCAACCAAGTGCGTATTTGTGGCTTTTTGTCAACTGCCGTTATCTGTCTTTCCTTGGGTTGCCACTCAATTTCGTGAAACCAATCTTGAATTGAAGCGGCTATCGATTGCTGTTTGTGGTGCTTCATCAACACTTCTAGCAGCTTCGGTAAAAATTCTTGTTCATCAGCAGACAGATTCGCCGTCTTGGTGACTTGTTCTGTTAGCTGTTGAATTTCTCCTTGCTGTAGGAGGTGCAACATGGGAGTCTGTGCAATATTAATAGCAGGGATTCCCGCGTGGGCAGGCTGATGATCGGCGAGTTCCACCCAGTAGCGTTGTTCCTGAAAAGGATAGGTTGGTAGTGCTACACGCTTACGGATGTAATCTCGGTCAAATCCCTTCCAGTCAATTGCCACCCCTTGTACATACAGTTCTCCTAAACTCTGGAGTAATTGCTGCCAATCAGATTGTCCTTGGCGTAAACTAGGTAGCCATACTAGTTTCTCTACTTCTGCTTCAGACAGGCATTGTCTGCCCATAACCAGCAATGTTGGCTTAGGGCCAATTTCTAGCAATACATTAGACTTCTGCTGCATTAAAGTCTGCATTCCCCGATCGAATAGCACAGGTTGCAGCACATGATTACACCAGTACTCAGCATTGGCTACTTCTTCACTGGCCAATTTTCCAGTAACATTGGAAATTAACTTAATTTGAGGAAGGGCGTAGTTAACCGTCTTTGCAACTGCTGCAAACTCCTCCATCATCGGTGCCATTAATGGTGAGTGGAAGGCGTGAGACACCGTTAATGGTTTCGTCTTCACTCCAGATGCTTTTAAGGATTGGCATATTGCCTCAACCATCTGGCGCTTTCCAGAGAGCACGACGCTTTTAGGCCCATTGATAGCAGCGATAGATACTAGTGTCTCTTGTGCTAACGAAATATCAGCACAGTAGGGTGCAATCTTTTCTGCAACTTGTTCAGGGCTGGCCATGACTACCGCCATCATCCCATTCGCAGGTAGGGCTTGCATCAGTCGTCCCCGTGCAGCAATCAATTTTAATCCGTCTTCTAAGCTGAATACGCCAGCCACACAAGCAGCGACGTATTCCCCTACGCTATGTCCCATCACCACAGCAGGTTGAACGCCCCAAGACTGCCACAGCTTGTACAAGGCATATTCCAAAGCAAACAGTGCTGGTTGAGTGTAGGCAGTTTCATCTAATAAAATACCTGTATCGTTATTGCTCTTATAAATCACCTCTAAGAGGGATTTTTTGAGATAGGGACGCAGAATCTCATCACACTGCTGGAGGGTTTGGCGAAAAGTGGGTTGCGTTTGGTACAACTCGCGTCCCATTTCCACGTATTGAGAACCTTGCCCAGTGAACAAGAAAGCTATCTTAGGTTGTTTGCGATTCAGAACCTGACGAGTTACTAATCCATTAGGCTGCTGTCTTGCAAGGAAAGTATTTAACTGTTGTTGTAATTGCTCCACAGATTCAGCAGTGACAGCAAGGCGATGTTCAAAATGCGATCGCCCCGTACTAGCAGTAAAACAAATGTCTGCCAGAGACAATTCTGGGTGCGGTGCTAAAAAAGCTTCATAGCGCTGGGCTAAATCTTGCAAACCCTGCTCACTCTTTGCTGAAAGACTCAACAAGTGTAAAGGGCGTTCAATACTATCTTTTGAATTTGGAATTTGGAATTTTAAATTTTGAATTTGTAAAGGTGCTTCCTCGACAATGATATGACCATTAGTACCGCCGAAACCAAAGGAACTAATGCCTGCCAAACGAGGCTCTGTACTCACAGTCCAAGGTTGAAGTTCCGTGGGGATCGCAAAAGGTGTCCCACTCAAGGAAATGTATGGATTCAACTCTTTAAGATGCAGATGCGCCGGAATTTGTTTATGCTGTAGTGCTAGTACTACCTTGAGTAAGCTAGCCATCCCCGCCGCAGCTTCCAGATGACCGATATTTGTTTTGACTGAGCCAATCAAACAAGGCTGATCGATGCTGCGTCCTTCTCCAAGTACTGCTTTTAGGGATCTAACTTCAATGGGATCGCCCAAGGATGTACCGGTTCCATGAGCCTCAACATAACTAATTTGCGCTGGCTCCACTCCGGCATTTTCGAGAGCTTGGCGAATCACAGCCTGTTGAGAAGGACCATTAGGAGCAGTCAATCCATTGCTGAGTCCATCCTGATTAATTGCCGAACCTCGGATGACAGCTTGAATGCGATCGCCATCTCTAACAGCATCGCTCAGACGCTTCAGCACAACAATACCGCATCCTTCGCCGCGCACATAACCATCGGCACTAGCATCAAAGGTCTTACAATGACCATCCAATGCCATCATCCGAGCTTGGGAGTAGATAATGGTCTGCTGTGGCGACAACATCAAGCTAACTGCTCCAACCAAGCATAAATCGGACTCGGCATTTTGCAGACTCCGACAAGCTAAATGTATCGCCACTAGAGACGAAGAACAAGAAGTTTCAATCGCCAAACTAGGGCCACGCAGATTTAGCAGATAAGAGAGGCGATTTGCAGCAATACCAAGTGTATTACCCGTACCATCGTAGGCATTGATCCGGTCTAAATCCTTGGAAATCAGAATTCCATAATCATAGTTGCCAATTCCAATAAAGACTCCTGTCTGACTACCAGAGAGATTGGAAGGTGGTATTCCCGCATTTTCCAAAGCCTCCCAAGCAACCTTCAGAACTACTCTTTGTTGGGGATCTATCCGTTCTGCCTCGCGGGGCGAAATACCGAAAAAGCTGGGATCAAAACTATCTACTCCTTCGATAAATCCGCCATAACGAGTACTCATTTTTCCAGGTGTGGCCGGTTCGGGATCGTATAAGCTATCCACATCCCATCGTTGCGTAGGGACTTCGGATATGGCATCAATACCGTGATGCAAAAGATGCCAGAAAGCTTCTGGACTGCTAGCGCCAGGAAAGCGACAGCCAATACCGACAATAGCTATGGGTTCCACTAATAAGTCCTCAACACTTATGTATTGCTGCTTCGTATGATTGAAGGTGCGATCGCTCTAAGCAGTAACAGAGCTAGCGAATTGCTTAAAGGCTATTTGATTGCGTTTGACTGCCTTCTCTATCGAGCCGCCCTCAGCCATCACCCGCATTTCGCGGTTAATTGGCCACAGGTATTCAAGATGACTGAAGAAGCGTTTCAAATCATTCAGAAGAGTTTGCTGATACTTAAGATTGACATGGAAGCCTTCGTGTTCTTGACACAAGCACTTTTCCATCCAAT
The DNA here is from genome assembly GCF_002245985.1 of Nostoc sp. 'Peltigera membranacea cyanobiont' 232. NCBI lineage: Bacteria > Bacillati > Cyanobacteriota > Cyanophyceae > Nostocales > Nostocaceae > Nostoc > Nostoc sp. 'Peltigera membranacea cyanobiont' 232. Next base: position 7,283 of record NZ_NOLK01000116.1, on the reverse strand, counting down.
AGAGTGCGTCCTCTTGGGACATTTTATTAAATAGAGGAGATGTCAGCAGACGATAATACGAAGGCATGAAATTGACATCATCTCGGAATGTGGCTGGTAGCGCCCCAGAGAGTCCGCCCAAAAGCCCCCGTTGTAACAAATAGATAACAGCATTAGACAGCAGTTTCTCGTACACTGTTGGGTTCGGGAAATCCTTATACACCTCTTGGGCAATGGTTTGAGACATTGTGGTGTGGAAGGATTCATCCAACAAGTGATAATAAGATACAGCGATCGGATCGGGGATAAATTCACCTTTTTTATCCAGATCCCTGAACTGTTTATAGTAGTGGTACTCGTATGTTTTTAACGACATATTTGCAACCATCCGCACCGAGTAATATTGAGCTGCTAAGAAGGGAGAACTACCCCAATTCAAACTCAAGTATTTAAATGCCGAGGGAGATGCAGTGAGTCCAGCCAGTCCACCGGTTGTTGTCGGAATTGAGTCCCCTTTTTCGTTCAAGTACTGGGAATAGTAGTCCCCTTTACCCGGATGCATCAGTTTGGTGAGAAAGCGAAAGGTGGAATTTTGAAGTGCTTCTTTATTGGGAAGTTCTGGTAATTTGGATAGCAGATTATTGTTAGTCTGGTTATTCAACTTTTTATGGAGAGGATTACCAAGGGACTCTTTACCCAATAAAGCAATCTTCGTCTTATAACCAATTTTATGGAAAGTGTTGATATGGTAGCGTTCCTGACTGGTTTCAAAGTCTAGTTCTTGACACAGAGTTTCATATCCCCCAACGTGAGCAAAAACACCGGATGTGATTTGGTTGTAGAGCATGGTGTTTGCTTCAGCAGATGCAGTATGTTGATACTGCCCCACCCAGTAAAGATGGTTAAGAGCTAATTTTTGTGCCTGAGAAGCTTGTTCGTAGAGAGGGGTGCCATATAGAGTAGAAAGCTCGGGATCGCCCCAGAAATAATTACCGTTGCGGCTATAATCAAAGTTTTTGCCCAGAGCTTCTATTTTTTCAGTGTAGTCAGATTCTTTGTTGTTATGGTATGTTTTATCGATGACTTGAAAATGCTTCTTTTGTTTGTCCACTGGGACATTTAAAACTTTAGGTTTCTCATTCAATAGATTAGCTGTAGTCACGATTTTGCTCCTAAATCAGGTCTTTTCAAGTGAATCAAGCAAGATAGATTTCAAAGTCTTCAATTCCAATCGGCACTCAAATGCTTAACAAGACCTTCGATGGTTGGGTAATCGTAAAGTAAGGTGGGATCAACGTCGTATCCTAACCAATCTCCTAAGTCACCAGTTAAACCAATCGCTGCGGAAGAATCTAAACCATAGCGATCAAAAGGAATTGTAATATCAACTTCTTCGGGATCAACTTCTAGCAGTTCACCTAGATAAGAGATTGTCCAAGCTTGGATGTCTGCTGCTGTCCGTATCTGATTGGATGCATCGGTTTTGTTAATCTCTGAAACTTTAGACATGGTGTTAACTTCAAGATTCTGCGTTTCCATTGTTTAATCCTTCGTTATGTATTGATAAGGATGTTTTCTTCTCTGCAATCAGATTGTTACAAGTTGAATGAGGTAACTTTTTTCGCCATCTTTTGCTTTTGATGTGAGTCATCAAAGCCGATTTTGTGAAGACGTGAGCTTGTTCATAGCTGTTTACCAGATATTAGTTGTCCTAACATAGAATCAACATCAGCTTGTAGATGCATAAACTTAGATTTATTCTGAGGATTCTCACTCCAATCCTCTACTACCTCTAAATTTCCCGAAAGAAATGCACTTCGACAGGCTTGACGACGAATCTTGCCACTAGAAGTTTTAGGAATACTTCCAGTCTTGACTAGTACGGTAGCGAAAACTTCTAGCCCGTGATGTGCGGTTACTGCTTGTCTGAGTTGTGCTATGACTTCTTGAACGTTCAACTTTCGCAGATAACTGCGTTCTACCTCCTGAACAATAACTAGCCGTTCAGAATTCTTGAAATCAACGGCAAATGCTGCTCCACAACCGACTCGCAGAGATGGATGACTTTTTTCAACAGTCAGTTCAATATCTTGTGGATAATGATTTTGTCCTCTAACGATAATTACATCTTTGAGTCGCCCTGTGATAAACAACTCCCCATCTTGCAAAAATCCTAAGTCTCCAGTGCGAAGATATGGGACTGATGTTGGACTATCGCTAACACCGGGATCAGCTAAATATGCACAGAAAGTTTTCTCTGTCTCTTCAGGTTGATTCCAATAACCTTGAGCAACACTCGGGCCTGCTACCCAGATTTCGCCGACTTGCTCAGGAGCACACATTCTTAAGGATTGGGGATCAACAATGACGACTTTCTGATCGGAAGGACTTTGCCCACAACCTACTATCGTCTGGGTATCTCCCTGACTCTCGTGCTGCTTCACAATTTGGTTTTGTTCTAATGCTGCTTTTTCTACGTAGCAAGTGATTGGTAAAGCTGTTTTCTCACCCCCGGTTACTATCAGAGTCGTTTCTGCCATCCCGTAACAGGGATAAAATGCTTCCTTGCGGAAGCCACAAGGTGCAAAAGTAGAAGCAAACTGCTCCAAAGTCTCAGATCGCACAGGTTCAGCACCAGTAAAGGCAACCTCCCAACTGCTGAGATCGAGAGTTGCTAATTGTTCGGGTGTCACCTTGCGAATGCAAAGATCATAAGCAAAATTTGGCCCCCCACTAGTTGTAGCTTTGTAGTGAGATATTGCCTGCAACCAGCGAATTGGTTTTTGGAGAAACTCTACTGGAGACATCAGAATGCAAGGAACCCCTAAATATAAGGGCTGTAATACATTTCCAATGAGTCCCATGTCATGAAAAACAGGCAACCAACCAACAACAATAGTTTTATCTGTATGTCCGAAAGCTTTCTCGATCATCCGCTCGTTATGCAGCAGATTACCATGAGTGATCATTACTCCCTTTGGTGTCCCTGTAGAACCGGATGTGTACTGGAGGAAAGCTAGGGTATTGCCGTTGAGTTCTTGCGGTTGCCATGCTTGCGCTACATCACTACTAAAATCATCGGTAGCTAGCCAATGCAATCCAGAAATTTCTAAATCCTCTTGATTAAAGCTAGTCTGGAGGCTATGCAAAAGAGATGTGGAAGTAAGTACAATCTTGGCTTGGGCATCTGCTGCTATTGCCTGCAACCTAGATAACTTTTGATTTCGTCTGGGTGGATATGCAGGAACAGCAACAACGCCAGCATATAAACACCCAAAGAAAGCAGCAATAAAATCTAGACCCGGTTGACATAGAAGTAAAGCACGTTCACCGACAAGATTTAGAGACTGGAGACTAGCTGCGATCGCTTGTGCTTGTATGTGTAGCTCTTTATAAGTCACAAATGCTGCTTCTGTTTGTGTACTTTGTAAAAAACTATAAGCTTTCTGTTCAGATTGATTTTGTGCTCTGTAACTCAACAATTCAACTAACGTTGAAAAATGGTGCTGTGTTATCAAGTTATTAGAATAACTAATCATTCAATGCTCCTCTATGGGATTACAGTTATTTCTGTAAGGCACACATTTTAAACTGGTCAAAAAATTTGAATATTAGCATTTTTTAAAATCCTTATGCCAATAAGAATAATTAATCCTACTTTGCAATTCTTACTGAATTCATAGCCCGTGTTTGTAAAATTAATCTTTTATTTTCTATGTTTAGAGTACAGTAATTTTTCTGATAAGTCAACAAAATTTCTAAATAATACACTCAATACTTTTAAATACAAGCACTATAGCTTTTCAGATGATTAGAAAATGAAAAATTCCAGTGCAAAATTAAACATAATAACAAATTCAAGTTATTGTGTTTCAATGTAATTTTCTCAATTTACTGCGGATTTAAACTTAGGTAAGTAAAAACCAAATAAGTCTCAAAGTCAGGTATAAAGACTTTTAAAGTTATGGGCTTTGACTCTAAACCCTCAGACTTTACTCTTGAGTTCGGCTGTGAATTTATTCTCAATAAGCGTTTTCATTATTTGCCAATTTATCTTTAAATCATGATTTTAAAAAAAATTGCTATTCACAACATAGGTTTTTCTTAATTAAAATATTTTTTCAGAAAACATAAATAAATCTCAAAATTCAGCGTGGATAAATAGGCTATCACGAATATATTAATACTTAGAAAATACAGATAGCATCTTCTTACCTTTAATAATGCGCTACAGAACTAAAAAATTTGATCTCTGCTTCCCATACATTTATGTTGCTTGGAACGCAACTATCCTGCCTCATCGGTGAGAGGTTAAGATAATCTTACTTTTGTCAATTAGAAATTATGCTTAAAATTTGAAAAGAGCCGAGGTATTTAGTTAACTCTTATACTAAAATTATGGGTTAAGAATAAATGATGCGTATCAAGATAACGCGTAGGCGTAGCCCGCCGTAGGCATCGCCCGATCAAAAATTCTGTTTCTAACCCCGATTCTGGTAATACTTTAAGTACTATTGCTTATTGACAAATGGTATCTGACCTTAACCATTTTTAGGGTTTTAAAGATTGTAGCTAGCAACTAACCTCGACTTTATCCATTTTTTTGCAACGCGATCGCTATCGCTGAAACCTCTGTGGGACAGTAGTTTTACTTTTTTAACTTCATCGATAATCTGTGACGTAGAAAAAATATTTGCCAAAAAGCTAGGGTTTTTGCCGGATAAAGAAAACCGAGTTCTTAATTTTGGATAAAGTAGAGCTAACGTTAGCTATAAAAATTAGCTTGACATCTAAGATTTAACAATGCCAATTTTGTGGCGAATTTGCAACTTTCTAGCTAAGAGAGAAAGAAATTTGTACATTAAGCCAAAATTCGTGATTAATAACCAAAATTTTGGCTTTAGCGGTTGGCTGCTATAAAAATCGGTCTTGCTAGCGTCATAGCTTACAAAAACTTGCTTAATTACTGCTTGATTTCGAGGAAGAGTATCTGTCATAATTGTAATTAGTTGTAATTGATGGCAAATATCTGTGGCACTTTTGTGCCACAGCTAATTCTGAATTTCTCTTGGCCGAGATTTTGCACAAAAGCGCATAGCAAGTTACCGCACAAAGGTTAACTTTTTTGCACCCTGATAAAACAACCACTAAGCTGGAATAATCCCTCTGGCACTTTCGGAAACTAGGGGGATACATTCCGCTTTGGTCAGAGCCTTAAATCAAAAAGAACTAGTACTTAGGTCTATGAAGTACCTATTTGCACAGGAGAATGTTTGAGAAGGGAGATTAGTAAAGTTGATCAATTAATCAAGTCAAATTTTTTATCCTATGATTAGCATATTTTGTTAATCCTCTCTACTAAAACCACTAATAACAATACAATTATTTTTCGTTTAAAGCAAGACTTTATTTGGTCATAGATACTATTTCTATAAAATTTAGCTTTCAATTATACATAAAAACCGTACATTTTTTTTAAATTCTTGATATTTTTTTTTTAAATTCTTGATATTTTTTTAAACTTTAACTTTGCTGGCTAGTTCTTATAAGCCTGTGTCTATACAGCTTTTAAGCTTTATAGAACCCATTTAGTATCTTTTAGGCGACCAAGTAGAATCAACAGAAATAGGTGGATTCAAGCAGTGAGGGTGTCGGTTCGCAGACTAAGTGAAAAATTCTCAACGGAATAATGTGGGTTTGCACATAAGATGAAATTTGGACAACGCAGTTACAAGGGTTTGGGAGGACTATATTCGCGCATAAAGTGAAATTCAGTAGACCGAAAAGTTTTGCGATCGCTAAAAAATAGTAGTCTGTGATACCGTTTATTCAGGAATGTACAACCCACATTCCGCACTTCATTTTGTAATATATGTATCAGTACTAAATCTTGCTATTTACTTTACGAGTAAATACTTAAGAGGGTGGGTGATGAATATGAGCAATATCACAGGTATTACCGACTAATGGAAATCCGTAAGGTCTGGACAATAAATTCATCAGGAAAAAGTGAGAGAATGAGTGAAAAAACTTGCAGAAAACAAAAATATGGATTACCAAAAAGAAGAGTTTGAAAGTAAAAACTTAGATCGCTTAGGAATAGTAGCAGGAATAATTGATGATATAGGAATCGTAGAAAAAATCAATGAGATATTTTTAATTGATAGTAGAGAAAAAATCGGTTCTTCAGTACTTGTTATGCCAAATTATTAAGATATAGATATAAAACAATGTCAAAAAATGTATCAATAATCTGCTAATATTACTATAAGGATTGACATACAAAGAATATTTCTTGTTAACTGTAAATAGGACTCCAACTATTTTTATATAAATTTACAGTCCTGACTAGCAAAAGAGATATTAAAATTCTAACAGAACTTATTGATTTAGAAGATATAAAAGTTATATCACATCGCCTTCACGATGGAATTGGAATTATTTTACAAACCGAATCAAAAAAATTATATAGTATTTGCCCCAGGTGTGGCACAAAAAGTCAGAAATTACATCAAAATCATCGACATATTGTTAAAGACTTACCTTTTGGAGATCGTCCAGTATTTTTAGAAATTAATAGGCGTCAATTCAAATGTGAAATATGTAAAAAACCGTTTAGTGAAAATTTAGATTTTGTCAGGAAGAAAAGAACTTATACAAAGCGGCTTGCACACAAAACAATACAAGAAGTTTTAGAAAACGATATCCACACTGTAGCTTCAAAAGGAATAGTCACAACAGAAGAGATAGAAGGTATGTTAAAAGACGCATCAGAACAATTATCAAATTCAAAACCTTTAAAATTAAAAAGACTTGGAATTGATGAGATAGCTCTAGTTAAAGGAAAAGGAAATTATTGTGCAGTTCTAATAGATTTGGATACATCCAAACTGATTGCTATTTTAAGTGGACGGACTCAAGAAATAATAAAGGAAACTCTTATAGGCTGGGGAACTGAAATCTTAGAGCAAATAGAGGAAGTCAGTATAGATTTGTGGAAAGGTTATATTGTTCTGTTAGCCTGCTGAAGGCAGCTGTTGATGCTTCTACTACACTCAGCATCATGTAAGCCGTTGTGTAGCGTCCACTCTCTGGTACAAAGCAGAAGATTTTTTGACCTGAGCGCAACTTACCAGAATAAAATAACTCTTCTAACATCAGGTAAATTGAGGCACAGCCCTAGCTATCTAATTGGTATATCATGGCTTGAGACTCAAGTACAGTGCGAAGTTCCTGATGTTGATTTACTAAAACTTGTATTGCGCTAATTGGATCGTGGTGAAGGCGACGTTTACGTTGGCGAG
>NZ_NOLK01000115.1:0-25368 GCF_002245985.1 Nostoc sp. 'Peltigera membranacea cyanobiont' 232 | reverse complement strand
CCTCTTCCCCTCTGCTCCTCTGCCCCTTTCCTCAAGCTTGTGAGAAATGCGGGTGTGGGGGTTGGGGCATTAGTTTTGCTTTCAAAATCCATAGTGTGCTTCAAAAGAACCAGGATATACATAGCCTAACGAATCATCAGAAAAATACGCCAAAATAATTATGAATTACTCGTCCATTTCTTTTAATGTAGCTAATGCTGACGGAGATAACCGACTCAGATAGCGGAATATCCAGTATTTAAATATGGTATTTAAAATTACCGGAAATGTCGCAATAAACAAAAATATTGCATTTCTACTAGCTGGCAAACCTAGATGTTCTGTGAATCCTTCAAGAAGAACCTCCCACCCATCTGGTGAGTGAAATCCTACAAATATATCTGTAAGAAGAATAATTATAAAAGCCTTAGCACTATCGCTCAGTCCATAGACGATATTATCCATAAAAGACTTCACGATCGCAATTTCTTTTTTGCTAAAAACGATAATTATACTAAAAGAAACTAGTGATATTAAATCAGCAAAAACATTACCAACAGCACCATTAGTTTTTATTTGGAATTCATCGGCTATCTCAATTGCTTTATCCTTTATTTTTTCTTTTATTACCTCTGAGGAAAGTGCTGGTGCATGATTTAATAAAGATTCAAACCTCAAAGTTTTTTGGAAACTAGATAATTCATGGAGTGCTTCTTTTTCCAGATCGGAATTAAGGAATATTTGAGTTGTATTCTCTCCTCTAGTCTTTTCTAATATGGGAGTTACTAAGAACTGTTTAGATAAAATCTGAGTTAAAAGGGGGATAATCATTAAGGTGAGCAAAAATCTTAGGGCAACTCTTGTTCTATTTTTAGAAATTCGGTAATTTCTGACGAATTCTTCTTCTCTTTGTGGTAAAAAATCTCCTTTGATTTTATTAAGAGTTCTGCCAATAGACCCAGGTAAAAATGCAGTGTTTTGATTTGAAGGCAGACGTTGAATATTAGATGAGTCTAGTTGTTTCTTGATTTCGCTCCGATCGATTGTTAGGGGTTGATAATTTGACAATAACGCGCTGTTACTAATTAGCTCATCTTTAGTAGCATACTTCTCTACAACTTCATCAATAATCTTCAATTTTTCTAACAAAGTAGAATTAGAAATATTGACGATTCCCCGACTAAGTTGGAATTCTGCAAGTCTAATCCTGATAATAGTTAAATTTTTATCAACGTAGACTTGCCAATAAGACATCACCGTTTCAGTATAATTTACTGATTCTGAAGAGATTTTTTTACCCTCAAAATGTTCTATCTCGATATTTCTAATTCTCTGAGCGGCCTGTTGAGCTTCTAAGAGTGCCCTTTCTGGTGTATCGAAAAACCACTTGTTAAGGGAGCGCCAGTATTCTGGGAGATTGCGGCCAAGTCTATTTGCTATTTGGGCGAATGTTTTTTTCATCACAATATATGAATATTTATACCATGTATATTATAATTACATAATCATGAAAAAATGGGTAATAGTTAATTTAAAATTATTATTAACTATCCTTACTAATTACTAGATAAACAGATTATTTCGAGGGTACATCTATTAAAAATTAGATACAGAGACGGGTCGATTTTATCTGATAGTAAATTGACCTGCATCGAGTTCGGATGGGATATATATAGACACAACATCAAACTTGGTAATAACAGTAAGCAAATAATTGTAACCAGAATTTATCGGCAATATGAAACTCAGTCTGTGCATGATTGTAAAAAACGAAGCAGCAACACTACCGAAATGTCTGAGCAGTGTCAGAAAAGTAGTAGATGAAATGGTAGTCTTGGATACAGGCTCAATCGATCGCACTCCCAACATTGCCCAACAACTTGGTGCCAAAGTCCATCATTTTAAATGGTGCAATGACTTCAGTGTTGCCCGCAATGCAGCTCTCAAATATGTCACTGGAGATTGGATTCTGGTATTAGATGCTGATGAAACTCTGACACCAGCAATTGTACCGCAATTGCGAGAGGCGATCGCCAGAGAGGAATACCTGCTCATCAACCTCGTCCGCCAGGAAGTTGGTGCGGAACAATCTCCTTATTCTCTGGTTTCCAGGCTGTTCCGCAATCATCCAGATATTCGTTTTGACCGTCCTTACCATGCCTTAGTGGATGATAGCGTATCAGGAATTTTAACCAAAGAACCCCATTGGCAAGTAGGTTATTTACCAGGAGTGGCACTTGTACACACAGGATATCAAAAAAGTGCGATCGCTCAAAATAACAAATATGCCAAAGCAGCCACAGCAATGGAAGGGTTTTTTGCTACTCATCCCGATGATCCCTATGTTTGCAGTAAATTAGGGGCATTGTATGTGGAAACTGGGAAAATTACCCAAGGTATGGAATTGCTCAGACATGGAATTAGCGCTGCTGAAGACAACTACGATATTTTATATGAACTCCACTATCATTTAGGCATTGCCTACAGTCGATTGCAAAAATCCCCGCAGGCGATTTCTCACTATCAAGCTGCCATTAAATTGCCAATTTACCCCATCCTCAAATTAGGAGCATACAACAACCTGGGTAACTTACTCAAAGCAGCAGGAGATTTCAACGGTGCGAAAACTGCTTACGCCACAACTTTAAAAATTGACCCGACTTTTGTTTTTGGTCATTATAATTTGGCAATGACATTTAAAGCTTTGGGTTTATTGACAGATGCGATCGCATATTATCAAAATGCGATCGCCCTAAATCCCAACTATGCCGAAGCGTATCAAAATTTAGGAGTAGTGTTGCTGAAAGCTGGCAATCATCAAGATAGTTTAACAGCTTTTAAAAAAGCGATCGCCCTTCATGAAAGATATAATCCCGAAGAAGCGAAGAGACTGCGCCAGGGGTTGCAGGAGATGGAGTTAATGTAGAGGTGAGGCGGCATTGGTTAACAACACAATTGGTAATTCTAGCAGAAATATTGATTTAAGCATACCCTATGATGCAAAATTCAGCTTAATGGTGATTTAACCTTGCATCAAAATTCCCACTAAAATCTGCATCAATATTTCCAAATCTGTTGGCACTCGATACAACATTAAATCTTGACTCACTTTCCTCTCTTGGCGATCGAAACTACCAAACTGCCAAATATCTCCAGTAGTCACAGCACCATATAAAATTGACTCATCTGATTCTACCCACGTATCCAAGGCAATCAACTCTGTGGCTAACTGGGTAAATCCCCGTGTTAAGTCTGCCTGTTTTGCTTCTACCACTAAAACATTGTGTTTTGACTCAAGATAGTAGTCTAAGTCACCTCTGAGGTACTGATTAACCTCAATTGGGTACTCAATATTAACAATTGCTTTTGTGATGTGGGCTACTTCTAATAAAATGGGTGCGATTAGTACTTCGCGTCTAGCCGCTTCACTAGTTAGACTAACACGAGCGATCGCTTCTTCTAGACGTTGGTGTAAGTCTGGTAGTCGAGTCAGTAATTCTGAAGCAGCGACAGGTAAATTGATTGTTGCTTTAATTAAAGTTACTCCTAATTCCCGCAGAATATCGGCAGGAGCGAATTTCATTTGAAAATAACTGCCGAATGTGTAAAATTCATTTGGTTTAAGTATCGGGGGACGGTGACGTTCAGTCATGAGAAAACCCGCAGTTATAATATTGAAATTATTTTTATTCGTTTTACTAGAACGCATCAAGAATACGATAACGCAACTTGAGGCTTGGAACTCCGAAATTCAGGTTTTAAAATGAACTCCACCCGTTCGGAGTCGAAAAGGTGGAGTACAGAAGTTGAAGAGTTAATAAATTCTCTTCACAAATGACAAATGACAAATGACAAAAAACTAAATACGCGACTTGACAAATTTCTCTAATCTATCCATTCCCTTTTCAATAGTTGCCATATCTGTGGCGTATGAAAGGCGAATGTTGTCATCAGCACCAAAAGCAATTCCGGGAATGACTGCAACTTGATGTTCTCCCAACAAAGCGTCACAAAATTCTAGGGATTTTAGACCGGTTTTGCTGATATCAGGGAACAGATAAAACGCGCCATCTGGTTTTGCGGTACTCAATCCAGGAATGGCGTTGAGTCTGTCTAGCATTACCTGTCGGCGTTTGGCGAAGGCTTGGCGCATTTCTTCGACGCAATCTTGAGAACTTTGCAGCGCTGCGATCGCACCATATTGGGCAAAGGTACACACGTTAGATGTACTATGCCCTTGGATGGTACTGGCGGCTTTAATAATTTCCACAGGCCCTGCTAAATAACCAAGTCTCCAACCAGTCATGGAATAAGCCTTTGCAAACCCATTACTAATCAAAGTCCGGTCAAAAATTTCTTTCCCTAGCGAACCGATGCTGATATGTTCTGCACCGTCGTAGAGAATCTTTTCGTAAATCTCATCAGAGACGACAAAGATATCTGCATCAACTATTACCTGCGCCAGTGCTTTGATTTCAGCTGGCGTGTAAACCATCCCTGTGGGGTTAGATGGGGAGTTGAGGATAAATAACTTCGTCTTCGGCGTGATTGCTTTACGGAGTTGTTCGGGAGTAATTTTATAACCTGTCGTGGCATCTGTGGGCACAATTACCGATACTCCACCGACTAAAGTCACCATTTCGGGATAACTTAGCCAGTAGGGTGCAGGGATAATTACCTCATCACCTGGGTCAATTAGCGCCACTATTAAGTTGTACAAAGAATGTTTACCGCCATTGGTGACAATGACATTCTCAGACTTGTAATCAAGACCATTATCAGTTTTGAGCTTATGGGCGATCGCTTCCCTTAACTTTGGTTCTCCGGCTGCTGCACCATACTTGGTTTTGCCTTCTTCCAAAGCTTTGACTGCTGCGGCTTTAATGTGCGCTGGGGTATCAAAATCTGGTTCTCCAGCGCTAAAACTACAAACATCTATTCCTTCTGCCTTCAGTGCCTTAGCCTTGGCTGCGATCGCTAAGGTTAATGAAGGTGTTACCTGACTTACTCTTGCTGCCAGCTTCATTCTTACTATTTTCGGCAAATCTTCACTTATCTAAGGATATCCCAGAATCCCTACCAAGATTTGCTTTTTCTGAATTCATTGGGGATTCGGAACTGGATGAATTCTTAATCCTTGACTCAGAACAATGTATTGTATATAACTTTATTTTGAGAATAAACTAACTATTTATATGCAATTAAAGAAACTTTTCATCGCATCTTCTTTCTTAATTACTGCTCTTTTTATACCTAATGCTGCCATTGCTCAAAATCGCGGTACTCCGGGTAAATTTGATTTTTATGTACTGACACTCTCGTGGTCGCCGGATTATTGTGCGACAAATGGCACTCGCGATCCACAGCAGTGCAGTTCTGGGAAGAAACTTGGTTTTGTATTACATGGTTTGTGGCCACAATACCAAACTGGTTATCCTGCTAATTGTTCCACGCAAAAATTACCGTCGGAAGTAAAACGACGATTTCCGAATTTGTTTCCCAGTGATAAACTTTACGAGCATGAATGGGAAAAACATGGTACTTGTTCGGGGAAAACCCCTGCGGAATACTTGGGATTGAGTAAAAAGTTAAAAGATGCGATCGCTATTCCGGCAGCTTACAATCGTCCGAATAAACCCTTGCGTACAACAACTACAAATTTTAAAAATTCATTTGTGAGTGCTAATAATAACATTACTGCTGATGGGATAGCACCTTTTTGTTCTGGTTCGGGAAGATTTTTGCAAGAAGTCTTCTTTTGTTACTCCAAAAACGGCGAACCTGGTATTTGTAGCGCCGAGATTTTGAAGCGATCGCAAAAAAGTTGTGGTCAACCAGATTTCTTAGTGAGAAACGTTAGATAACAGTGGACATGGGGTATGAGGCATTAATTCTTCTCCCCCCACCCCACAACTATGATTTGAAGTTCCTTAATTTATTATTTACCATTCCTTATCTATTTCTTAATCTATCTATCCTAATCTTCAATTGTAGTTAGAACCGATGCTGATTTCAATATGGTAAATGCAATCAGAGAGTTTGCTTAGAAAAAGGTTATATTTATAACCTCAAATTTTTGTGTAGCTAGCTGAATTGCAATAACTCCAGCTTTTTTCCCAGTTTTAATAGTTTTTTGTAACACAAATTATTTTTGTCAGGCTGCATTCTTGTCTTTTATTAGGAGTGCTAAATGGAATACTTATTTCTAGCTTTGGCGCTGAGTCTTGCACTCGGCTTCGAGTTTGTCAATGGTTTTCATGATACTGCAAATGCAGTTGCTACAGTCATCTACACTAACACCCTGAAGCCAAATATCGCCGTTGTTTGGTCAGGCTGCTGGAACCTAATTGGTGTACTGACATCAAGCGGAGCCGTTGCTTTTGGCATTATCGCCCTGCTTCCGGTTGAGTTGGTACTCAATGTTGGCTCAAGTGCAGGCTTCGCAATGGTGTTTGCACTTTTGATTTCAGCGATTATGTGGAACTTAGGAACCTGGTACTTGGGCTTACCTGCATCCAGTTCACACACATTGATTGGCTCAATTATGGGTGTTGGTTTAGCCAATTCAATGTTATCTTCGGGTCATGTCTTTGGCGAGGGCGTGAACTGGGCAAAGGCGCAGGAAGTTTTCACATCGCTACTGGTTTCGCCAATCGTTGGATTTACCTGCGCTGCACTGCTGTTACTGCTGGCAAAGATACTGATCAAAAGACCAGAATTGTATCGTGCGCCAGATCATGGGAAAGCACCGCCAACTTGGGTACGTGGTTTGTTAATCTTGACATGTACTGGTGTGAGCTTCGCCCACGGTTCAAATGATGGTCAAAAAGGTATGGGTTTGATCATGCTCATCTTGGTGGGTATTCTACCAGGGATGTTTGCACTGAATATAGATACCAATGCCGGAGCGATCGCTCAGTTGGTTGCTACATCAAACTCTGTAGTTCCAGTGCTGCAACAACAAGTACCTGGAACATCATTAAATGGCCAAAACATCACAGATGAGCTTTCCAACTTTCTCAAGCCAACCGCCGAAGCCAACGACAAAACATTAGCAGCCCTTGCTGCCGAGAGTCGGATAATTGGCGATAAGCTTGCTGGTAAGACTAGTTTCAAACAGCTTTCAAAAGATGAGCTTAGTTCACTACGAACCGATATGTATCTAGTTGCTGGAACAATTGGGAAGTTGGACAAGCAGAAAAAATTTACCGATCCTAAACAAGAAGAGGCACTTACCAGCTATAAGACTCAGTTGGATAAAGTAACCAAATTCATTCCCAATTGGGTGAAATTTGCCGTCGCCATTGCACTGGGTCTTGGCACAATGATTGGTTGGAAGCGCATTGTAGTAACAGTGGGTGAAAAGATTGGCAAAGACCACCTTACCTACGCTCAAGGAGCTTCCGCCGAGTTAGTAGCGATGACAACAATTGGTGCTGCCGATTACTTCGGTCTGCCAGTCAGCACCACTCACGTCCTGTCATCTGGTGTAGCAGGTACGATGGCGGCAAATCATTCTGGCTTGCAGATGGACACCCTGAGAAACTTATTACTAGCGTGGGTGCTGACACTCCCAGTTTGCGTACTGCTTGGCTCTGCTACATACGCAGGGGGCTTGTACATAGTCTTAAACATTCTCGGTTTGAAGTAAGACAATGAAGGATGGGGCATGGGGTATTGAGGAGAATTAAAAATATACTTCTTTACCCCTGCCTCTTCCTCCACTCCTTAAGCGATCGTCACATCTGGAGATAGATAAACGTCCTGAATGGTATGAAATAGCTTCACACCTTCCTCGAAGGGACGTTGGAAAGTCTTTCGCCCAGAAATTAATCCCGAACCACCAGCGCGTTTGTTGATCACGGCGGTGCGAACTGCTTCGGCGAAGTCATTTTTACCAGTCGCACCACCAGAATTAATCAACCCCACACGCCCGGAGTAGCAATTCAGCACTTGGTAACGAGTTAAATCAATTGGGTGATCGGTAGTTAATTCTGTATAAACCCGCTCATCGGTTTTGCCGTAACTCTTACCACTAGCTTTAGCAACAGCACCATAACCATTGTTATTTTCGGCTAACTTTTGTTTAATGATGTCAGCTTCAATGGTTACACCCAAATGATTCGCCTGTCCGGTGAGGTCAGCAGCAAGGTGGTAATCTTTATCTTGTTTAAAGGCGTTATTCCGCAGATAGCACCAGAGAATTGTTACCAAACCCAATTCATGAGCGCGTTTAAAAGCTTTACTGATTTCTTGGATTTGTCTGGTAGAATGCTCCGAACCAAAGTAGATTGTCGCACCTACCGCCGCAGCCCCCAAATTCCAAGCTTGTTCGACATCAGCAAACAATACCTGATCGAACTGATTGGGGAAAGTTAGCAATTCGTTGTGATTTATTTTGGCAATAAAGGGGATTTTGTGGGCATACTTGCGCGAAACTATCCCTAATGTCCCCAAAGTAGTAGCAACAGCATTGCAACCTGCGGCGATCGCTAGTTTAACAATATTTTCTGGATCGAAGTAAATCGGATTGGGCGCAAAAGACGCACCCGCCGAGTGTTCAATCCCTTGGTCTACTGGTAAAATCGAGAGATAACCTGTGTTTGCCAGACGACCAGTAGAATAAAGTAACTGGAGATTACGCAATACT
The DNA here is from genome assembly GCF_002245985.1 of Nostoc sp. 'Peltigera membranacea cyanobiont' 232. Taxonomy (NCBI): domain Bacteria; kingdom Bacillati; phylum Cyanobacteriota; class Cyanophyceae; order Nostocales; family Nostocaceae; genus Nostoc; species Nostoc sp. 'Peltigera membranacea cyanobiont' 232. The sequence continues at coordinate 16,739 of NZ_NOLK01000115.1, read as the reverse complement.
TGAGGATTGCGATCGCTGTTGATCCAGATTCGATCTACAAAGTCTGGCCCCGGCAAATGTAGTAAATCCTGAGAAACCTTTGCTTTGTAGGTAAGCAGGTCTTCAGCCTCTTTACCTAGCAATGACTCAATAGAATTAGCCTCTTTCAGCGTTGTAGTCATAGCGTTTTCCTCAAAAATTGAGCAAATGACCTTGCCTTTAAGATAGCATTTTTAATACTGGTAACTTGTTTAAGCTTCCATTAACGAGATATATATTCCTTTTGATATAAAAGTCTTAAATTATTCTTTAAAAATCGATAAAATCAATATTTGACAACAATCAAGTCGTTAAGAGTGTTCCAAAAAATAAATGATCCAAAACCCGTCGTTGCGAGCGAAGCGAAGCAATCCCAAGGGCTGCGATTGCTTCGCTTCGCTCGCAATGACAATTGGGCATTTTTTTACTTGGAGTACTCTAAGTAATATCGGTAGACCCTTATTGTGCTAACAATCGTTAAAAAAACAAATGCAATTCTATGAGTAAGTTTCAAATTGATATCGACTTCAGCAAAATAGATTTAGCTTCCCTTGAGACAGAAGAAGATTTTCAAAGAGAGGCAAAAACATTACTCCCAAAAGCACTGGTAAAACTAGGTGAAAGTGTGGGTGAGAAGACTTGGGAAGAATTACAGCAAAAGCTGCAAGCATCTGGAGGTAAGCTGAAATCTTCTCCAAGCGAGAAACGTAGATTTATGCAAGAAACAGGAAGAACTTATCAACGAAATGCCAGCAATAGAGAAAAACAAGAACTAGAAGAATATATAGTAGAGCAATTACGCCAGCACAAGTAATAAAGATCCACCTAAGTCTGATATAGGTGTATTCTAACTGCTATTTTTAGCAATAGTTTTGGTAGCGTGCGTTAGCCTTTGGCGTAACGCACCACTTTACTAACTTGCAGTATTCAAAATCATTCTAGCCCTTACGTCTTTGATACTCGTTTACGAGTCTTTGAACTCCGTCAACGAGTCTTTGATACTCGTGAATGAGTCTTTGAACTCCGTCAGCGAGTCTTTGATAAGTAGTCGGACAAAAATAATTACAGTCATTGCGAGCGGAGCGAAGCAATCCTAGCCCTTGCGATTGCTTCGCTTCGCTCGCAATGACATAATTTACTGGACATGATTCAAACAAACCAGCGACGAATCAACTCCACTTGAAAGCCATAGCCGTCGGCAACTTCCTCAATTAACTCGCGTTGCAACAGCAAGCTGAAAGTAATATCAGCATCGGCGAACTCTTGTAATAACCTTTGACGGCTAACTATAGCTCCTTCCCCTTGAGCGGCGATAAAACGTAGAATAGCTTGTCCAGTTGCGTTTACTTGGTTATTTTGAATATCAGCAAAGAAAAAACCACCACTTTGCAAAGCTTCTGGTATCGCGGCTTCCACATCCGCTAAAGTTGCCAATCGCCGGATAGAAGGGTCTTGCTCATTCTTAAGAACAATAATTTCCGCACAGAGTAGTTGTACTAAAAATGGGTGACAACGGGTGAGTTGTAGAACTCGCTCAACAGCGTTGGGTTCGTAGCGCAGGGTAAAATCTTTGACGGGACGTTCAATTAATTGTCGTGCTTCTGCTTCTTTGAGGTAGGAGATATGCACTACTTGGACATTAATTAGATAACTAGCCCAGCGCTGATATTCTTCGATAGTATGAGAGCCAGCCAGTAAAATCTTAAAACGGGGGCGATGTTGGATGAGGTGACGCAGCATTCCCAAAACATCCTGTTCATCAAAGCGACCTTTGGCTATGGCGTTGTCTAGCACCTCGAATTCATCTAGGGCTAGTAAGACGGTATTTTCTTCTAAAGCCTGTTCTACTTTATCTAGCCATTCATAAAAATAAGTGAAGGGGTCAGATTTTAACACTTCGCGGGCTAGGGACGGTAGAGTTACACCTTGCTTTTTCGCTGACTTCTCCATCTCTCTAGCCAGGTTGTAGACAAAACCCGCATGGTCACTAGCTGATGAAGGTGCGCCTTGCAAGTCTATAAACATCGGAATGATGGAATTGGGGAGTAACTTGCCGATGTTGTTGAGGAGGGAAGTTTTACCCATGCGTCGCTGACCGTATAGTAGCAGAGGTGGACGACGGTAGTCTAAAAGTAGTTGCTCGATCATGCGTAAGCCAATGTCATTACGCCCAGTGAAAATTTCTTGCTCTAGTGTGAGGGGTACGCCGATGATGTAAGGTGAGTCAATTTCTTGACGGAGTTCAGTAATTTTAGCCAGTTCTTTTATATAGTTGGTGACTATCTCACGCCAACTTTTGATAATAGGGTAGAAACGGACTGTGTATTTGTCGCTGCTGCGAGCAAAGTTCTGCAAGTGTAGATTTAATTTATCTGCAACATCTCTGAGGGGTAAGCGCTGGTTATAAGCACTTGCTTGATTGAGGGCAGCATCTACATCCTCACTGATGCGGCTAAAGATTCGTAGCAAAGGGCTAACTTCATTCTCTAGTTCGCCAATTACCAAGCTGCGATGAGCTTCACGAATAGCTTCAACATCTGCACAGCGTTGTAAACTGCGTGCATCTAGTTCAATTTGTACAGCTTGAGCCGCCCAGCGTTGGGGGCTGGTACTGAGATATTCTAAGGCAGCTTTGCCTTCAACTGGGTTATTTTCGATGACAAATAGGAGATGCTTATCCAAGCTGGGCAGATATAAACGCTGCCACTCATCCCAGAAGGCAGAGTGAAAGCGCAATAAACAAGAGCTTCTAGCATTACGCCCTTTATCTAATCTATAGAGGAGATAATTCCAGAGAATGAGAAATGGAAAGGATAAAACAGGTCGCCATGAATTAATGGTTATTCCCACGCCTACCGCCACGCCGAACGCCACGCCTACCGCCACGCCTACCGCCACGCCTACCGCCACGCCGAACGCCACGCCGAACGCCACGCCGAACGCCACGCCGAACGCCACGCCGTACGTTACACAAATAAGTATAGTTGTGATTGGTTCACCCAATGCCCACAGTATTAAGCCCAGCAGTAAGTTAGCCAGGATAGGCAAGATGAAGTATCCCTGGATGAAAAACCGCCACAGAGCAAGGTTTCGCCATCGCCCTTGTCTCAACAAGATAATCAGCGAGGAGTCGGTGTCTAAAATGGGGTCAATGTGCTTGAGGTGGTTACGCCAAGCTGAGGGGCGAAAAACAAGCCAGAAAAGTAGTTGCAGACTACCGAGGATTAAGTTTGGGTGCTGCTGGGGTGCATCGGTGTAGGCGTTGGGGGGTAGTTGTGGTGAGGTCAACGTTTTTGCACTCCTTATTTAATACTCTGTGTCATTGCGATTGCTTCGTCGTTCCTCCTCGCAATGACAGAATATGTCATTGCGAATGCAGCGTTAGCGGAATGAAGCAATCGCAAAGGCGAGGATTACTGAGCTTTGCTTTGGTGCGATCGCAATGAAATCGCAAAGGCTGGGATTGCTTCGTCGTTCCTCCTCGCAATGACAGAATATGTCATTGCGAATGCAGCGTTAGCGGAATGAAGCAATCGCAAATGCGAGGATTACTGAGCTTTGCTTTGGTGCGATCGCAATTTACACCAGCAAAATTTATAATGCATCGTATAAATCTCTCCATTCTTGATTGATACTATTCACTAAATCAATTTTCTTTTGTCTGGAACCTGCCTTAATCTGTTTTTCTCTACTAATGGCTGTATAGGCATCTTCAAATATTTCATAATAGACTAATTTGGTGATGTTGTATTTTTTAGTAAATCCTTCTATTATTTTTTCTTTGTGTTCATAAACTCTCCTTTGTAAATCGTTGGTTACTCCTGTATATAGCACAGTGTTATACTTATTCGTCATGATATATAAATAATATTGCTTGTTCATTTCTAATCCTTATTTGGGATAGAAAGTCAGTCATAACAAATTTTTATTATATTTGTAACCGCAAAATTATATGTAATATCATGTCCTCAAACATTTGTCATTGCGTATTCCTTTGGAGAAGATGTAGGTTACAAAGTTAAGCAATCCTAAAACCTTGCGATTGCTTCGTCGTTCCTCCTCGCAATGACAATTTAAATTTATCATTGCAAGACTTCCCAATCTTCCAAAGGCACAGCAGGTTCAAAAGGATCATCATAACGGTATGGTTGTTTGCCACGCAAAGGATACAAATTCGCTTCTTGGGGATGAGTGTTAGGCTGTTGACTTTGATTTAATTTAGGGTTTTTTGGTTCATGTTATTTTTGTGTCATTGCGAGCGAAGCGAAGCAATCCCAGGCGATTGCTTCGCTTCGCTCGCAATGACATATATTCTACATGACTTTTTAACTCCTAAAAAGGCATAGAGTCAACAGCCTAGATGAGTGTGACTTTCTAGAATGATAATTTCAACGGCTTCGCCAGCCTGAAATGGTAAATCCTCAAGAATCAAAGTTCCGTTTTTAGTTAACTTTGTTTCAATTCGGTGTGCTTTCATAGTTACTCCGCTAGTTATGAATCTAATAAATCAGTAAACGGTTTCATTTGTCTTAATCCCTCCTCACGCCAATTATCATCATTCTCCCCTTCTTCTAAGTTAAATAATCTTTCTCTACACAGAATTTGTAACAACAGTGGCCAGCAGCAACTTTGTGTCAAAATCCACTCTACATCTTCGTCAGTGAAAGCAATGGGCGAACTTGCTATCTATTCTCGCGCTTCTATCTCAGTCAATACTCCCAGATATGCGGTGTAGGCGAAAATATTGAAAAAGGGTGAAGTGTGTCCTGTGTTTCGCGCCATTTCAATCGGTGATTCAGGGCTAGCTAAGATAAACGCGAGATTCCCGCCTGTGTGGTTAGTCGCCAAAGACCGCAAACATTCCCAAAAGCCATCATCTAATTCTGGACAGCGTTGCAAGCCAACGCCAATCTCATCCAATAAGATGATTGTGGGAGAATGCAAATTATCGCTGACTACATTCATAAAACGATCTAAATCGCAAGGTGTCGGCACTTGCATCTTCAGGGATTCTAGGATGTACTTTAGTAAACCTTCTCGGCTTTGCATTCGTGCGTCTTGTAAGTCTACAAAAATCCAACGGTAATTTTCTTGCGGTATCCAGTCAGATTTTTGGTCAGGACGCAGATGTTCTGCTGGGGCGGTGCTAATATTTTTGAGATAGTGTAGCAGGGATGTTTTGCCACTACGCTTTTTGCCAATAATGGCGGCGTTTTGTAAGGGATGACGTTTGAGTAAGTTGAAGAGACGTTTTAATTCTTTCTCTCGTCCAAAAAAGTAACGCGGCTGGGTGATGGGTGCGCCAGTAATGAAGGGCGATGCTTCCCCGTTAGTTTGCTGCGATTTGAGTGGAGAAGCTTGAACTTTGTTTTCAGGTATTTTGGTTGGTGAAGCTAATTTTAGTTTTTTTTCTACTCGATCAAGTTCAGCTTCTAGTGTTTTTAATCTAGCATTTTCTTCTTTAAACTCCTGTTCTAATTGAAATTTCTTTGTTGTCCCAGCCTCAATCGATAAAGCTTGTCTTATTGTGTGGACTTTATCTTGCTGGATATTCCACATTTCTTGAAGTCCGTTTTGCTTCTTCTCTAATCTAAATTGTTGTTCTACACTCAAGGTTTGAGGTTGCGATTTTTCTGGTTCTTTGTATGCAATGTCTTGCCAGTCTAACCCCAAATTCTCGCTAATTTCTCGAAAATTCCGATAGTCAACAGGTTTACCAGTGGAAAAATTTTCGACTATGGATAAAGAAAAATCCATGTGAGTAGCCAAAGACTCTTGGCTGTGATAGCCGTTGCGCCCAAGTGCTGACTTAACTTTATCAATATACTCTGGGGCTACTCGGAGCGATCGCACCATCATTCCTCATCGAGAAACTGCTGTGAGTATATCAGGTTTTTATACTAGCTAAACAGTAAGGCTATTTAGCGATCGCGTATTTCACTCTAGAAATTATACTCATCCTGAACTTATGTGAATGAATCTCTGAGCTTCGTTGATGAACCTCTGAGCTTAGTGAATGAGTGTTTGATACTCGTGAATGAACCTTAGAGCTTCATGGTTTTTTTTACGAACCGCAAAGGACGCAAAGAAAGAGAAGAAATATGTCTATAAATGAAGTGAAGTAAAGTCGAGGTTAGAGGATGTTTGAAAAGTCCTTTTATTAGTAGCAAAACGTTTTAGATCCCCCTAAATCCCCCTTATAAAGGGGGACTTTGATTCCGGTTCCCCCCTTTTTAAGGCTACGGTGTACACACATCTCTGTAGAAACCCAAAATCGTTGGAGATCCCCCTAAATCCCCCGATAAATTGGGGGACTTTAAGAGACTTTTGCCCCCCTTTTTAAGGGGGGTTGGGGGGATCAAAAGCCTATGAGACCACTCTCAAAGACTTGTGTGTACACCGTAGCTTTTTAAAGGGGGTTAGGGGGGATCAACAAGTGCCTAAAATCACAGGTAAATACTTTTCAAACAACCTCTTAGCCTTTGGCGTAATGCAACCTACCAAAACACTAAAGGAGTTAGGAATAAATAACTCCTAACTCCTAACTCTTAACTCTTAAATTCTAACTTTTTACACCGCGCAACTCAACTCGCCGGCTTTTTGGCTAAAGCGATGATTCTCCCGATAATCTACCGGACAATCTATGACGGCGGGTACATCTTGAGCGAGGGCTTCTTTGAGAGTGGGAATCAAATCTAAAGCCGATTCAACTCGGTAGCCTTTTAAACCCATGCTTTCGGCAAATTTGACAAAATCAGGATTGCTAAAATGCACAAAGGATGAGTTTCCTTTACCAAATTGATTTTCTTGCTTCCACTCAATTAACCCATAGCCACCATCATTGAAAATTATCGTGACAAAGGGCGTACCTACACGCAAGGCTGTTTCTAATTCCTGAGAATTCATCATAAAACCGCCATCGCCTGTGACAGCAACGACTTTGCGCTTAGGATGAACCAGTTTTGCTGCTAAAGCTCCAGGAATAGCAATACCCATAGCCGCGAAGCCGTTGGAAATTATGCAAGTATTGGGACTATGGCAATGATAATGACGAGCCATCCACATTTTATGTGCGCCAACATCAGAGATGACGATATCATCTGGGCCCATCACTTGGCGTAAGTCATAAATTAACTTTTGCGGCTTAATGGGAAATCCGTCATCATGGGCATATTGTTCGTAATCAGCCCGAATCTCTGACCTTAAGCTAATAGCAAAGGGATCGGGTTTACCTTGTCGGTCTGCTAATTTTAAGATTTCATAGAGGGAATCTGAAATATCTCCCACAACTTCGGCGTTGGGTATATAACTACTATCAATCTCTGCTGGACTTACCCCAATATGCACAATGGGAATTTCACCATTACGATTCCATTTCTTCGGGGAAAACTCAATCAAATCATAGCCGATCGCAATGACTAAATCTGTGTTATCAAAGGCACAGGTAATAAAGTCTCTTTGCTGTAATCCCACTGACCACAAAGCTAATTGATGTGTGTAGGGAATCACACCTTTACCCATGAAGGTATTGGCAACAGGTATATTCAGCAATGTGGCAAATTGCGTTACGGCATCACTTGCTTGAGCGCGAATTGCCCCATTTCCGACTAAGATTAGTGGGTTAACTGCTTGGCAAATTGCGGCGGCGGCTGCCCGAATGCTAGCAAAAGATGCATAGGTTTTTTCGCTATTATCCTTACGCAAAGGTTTGCCTTCTACAGGCATGGCAGCAATATTTTCTGGCAAATCGATGTGAACTGCACCAGGTTTTTCGGATTGCGATCGCTTAAATGCCTTCCGCACTACTTCTGGTGTAATACTCGGTCGCACAATCTGCTTATTCCACTTGGTAACAGGGGCAAACATTGCCACCAAATCTAAATATTGATGGGATTCAATGTGCATTCTATCTGTTCCCACCTGACCGGTAATCGCCACTAAGGGCGCACCATCGAGGTTCGCATCTGCTACGCCTGTCATCAAATTAGTTGCCCCAGGGCCAAGAGTAGAAAGACACACTCCGGCTTTTCCTGTTAAGCGTCCATAGACATCGGCCATGAATGCTGCACCCTGTTCGTGACGAGTCGTAATAAATTTAATCGAAGAATGTTTTAACGCTTCCAAAACGTGCAGATTTTCTTCACCAGGAAGTCCAAAAATATATTGCACTCCTTCATTTTCTAGGCACTGCACCAATAACTCTGCTGTATTCATTTTATTTCCTAACTATTGACAATATTGGGGACTGGGGATTGGGGACTAGGGATTAGGGACTAGGGATTGGGGACTAGGGACTGGAGAATGGGGACTGGAGAATGGGGACTGGAGAATGGGGACTGGAGAATGGGAAAAATCCTTCCTAATACCTAATCGCTAATTCTTAATATCTAATCCCAATACCCAGTCCCCAATACCCAGTCCCCAATACCCAATACCCAATACCCAGTCCCCAATCCCTATCACTTCACCCACACGGTTTTAACATTGACAAACTCATGTATACCTTGGATACTCAATTCTCTGCCATATCCAGAACGCTTGATGCCACCAAAGGGCAACCGAGGATCGGATTTGACCATACTGTTGATAAATACGGCACCGGCTTCGATTTCTTCAACTAAGCGATCGCATTCTTGGTCGTTGGTTGTCCAAGCGCTTGCACCTAATCCAAAGGGACTGTCATTAGCGAGTTTAATGGCAGCATCAATATCTGGAACCCGGAATAACAAGGCTACTGGGCCAAAAAATTCTTCTTTTGCAATTGGTGTTTCAGGCGGGACATCTATGATAATCGTTGGCGGATAAAAGTTCCCTGGACGATCTGATAAAGGATGTCCGCCGGTGAGGACTTTACCACCGCTACTAATAGCACCTTGCACTTGTCCATCTAAATCCTGGAGAATACCAGGTGTTGCTAGTGGCCCCAAATCGGTATCCGGTTGCATAGGATCGCCTACTTTTAGCGCCTCAAATTTTTCTAAAAGCAATTTTTCAAATTTGTCTGCGATCGCTTCTGCGACAATAAAACGTTTCGCTGCAATACATGATTGCCCGTTATTCAACATCCGCGCTGTAGTTGCTGTGACAACTGCTGTCTCTAAGTCAGCACTTTCTAACACAATAAACGGGTCACTTCCTCCCAATTCCAAAACGGTTTTTTTAATTTGTTTGCCGGCGGCGACGGCGAGGGATATACCTGCTGGTTCGCTTCCGGTTAAGGTGGCAGCTTTTACGCGGTCATCAGCCATTAAATCGGCAACTTTGGCCGCGCCGATTAATAGAGTTTGAAACGCACCTTCAGGAAAACCTGCACGGCGGATAATATCTTCAATTGCCAATGCACACTGCGGCACATTGGAAGCATGTTTGAGTAAGCCCACATTTCCCGCCATGAGTGCTGGTGCAGCAAAACGAAAAACTTGCCAAAAGGGGAAATTCCACGGCATCACCGCAAGAATTGCACCCATTGGTTGATAACGCACAAAACTTTGGCTGGCATCAGTTTTTATACTGACATCAGCTAAGAAACCAGGGGCGTGTTCGGCATAGTAGCGACAGACGACAGCACATTTTTCGACTTCTGCGATCGCAGCTTTAAATGGTTTACCCATTTCCAGAGTCATCAACTTAGCAAATTCTGCTTTGTCTTGCTCTAAAATATCAGCAGCCTTTTGTAGCCATTGCGATCGCTCAGAAAAATTAGTCTGGCGATACTTTTCAAAAGCCTGATTAGCCAAATCGAGTTTAGCGACAATTTCTGTATCATTGAGCGCCTCAAAGGTTTTGAGCGTCTCCCCAGTGGCGGGATTAATGGTGGCGATCGCCATTACCTGACCTCCCGTTAAAAAATAGCTTCAGTTAGGCTTCCTAGTGTTACACAGATCAATTTTGGAAGCTACACCCAAATTTTAGTCTTGGAACCAAGAATTAGTCGCTTAATATTACAATTTCGCAATTATTTTTGAAACAAAATATACAACCAAAGTATGTATTTATCTTGATAAATTTGTCATTAGTCATTAGTCATTAGTTATTTGTTAGTTGTTTTTCCAATTCCCACTTCCCAATCCTTAAAGATTAATAAATGGGTTAATGATTGTTGGCACTTGCTGTAATTTTGTCTGATAAACCTTAACTAATCGCTCAATACCTTTGAAACGATAATCTCCCATTTCCTGGAAGTCTGAAGGTAGTGAAAGCATTTTATGAGTGGCTTGACTAATTACGCATTCGCTGGGGGGACAAACTGCTTCCATCCGAGCAGCAAGATTAATCGTTGCACCTAATGCCGTATAATCTACCCTTTGAGAACTACCGACATCTCCCACAACAGCTTTACCGCTATTAATAGCAATACGTAATTGCAAGGGTTCGTGCCAAAAACCATTGGCATTCAGATGTTCGAGACGAGTAAGCATTCCCTTGGCAGCAGTAACAGCGCGATCGGCGTGATCTGATTGTGGTTCTGGAGCGCCAAAAAATGCCATAATACAATCGCCAATATACTTATCTAAAGTGCCACCCCAAGTAAACACTTCTTTTAGCATTTCTTCAAATAAATTATTTAAGAGTTGAGCGATCGCAGTTGGTGTTAACTGTTCAGAAATTGCCGTAAAGCCGACTAAATCCGCAAATAAAATACTTATTTCGCTCTCAGTGGGAGCTAAACGACCACCTGGTAATGCGCCTACAGATATCAACTGCTGCACAACTGCTGGAGAATGATAGCGTTCTAGTCGGTGGCGAATCATCTCTTCGGTTTTGAGTTTCTCTACCAGCAACCAACGCTGCACGCTAGAAGCCACAAGGTTTGCTAAAGCTGAAAAAAAGCTAAGTTCTTCCTCGCCTTCATTTGCCCAATGGTAAGAAGAAAGATTGGCATCAGCATAGAGTACGCCGACAACTTTATTTTCATCCCATAAAGGCACTGCCATTGCGCTACGAATGCCTTTGACTAAAATACTTTGTTCGCTAGCAAACCGTTCATCCTGATGGGTATCGGCGGTTTGAATAACAACTTTTTCGTCAAATACCTTTTGACAGATACTCCGACTAATCCAACTACCATCTGAGGGGAGATGTTCTTGTTGAGAAGTATTTCTAGTGGCAGCATTCACTAATTCTAATTGACCGCAACCATTAACATCAATTAATAATGCCAAGCGATCGATACTATCAAGGTAGCGAAAAACTACTTGCTGTACCTGAGAAAAAATCTCTTCTATAGATGCTGCCGCACAGAGATTTTTAGCTATATCCACTAAGTCTTTGAGACGGGCAATGGTTTTGTCCTTATTGCTGATATCGCCATCCTTACTATCAGCTGCGATCCATTGCTGTTGTAATTGTTTGACATTGTGCAGAATTGTTCTCTGCTCATTATTTTCCGAACTTCCGGGATACTCAGGTGTCGGTTGGTAAACAGGGCTTGTGAGCAGCACTAACAGGCTAACATTGCCCAGCCAAATAATATCACCGTGATGTAACTCTTGGGGAGAGTTAACAAGATATTTATTGAGTTGCGTCCCGTTTTTACTGCCCAGATCCTCAATAGTCCACACACCCTCTGCTGTTTTCACTAGGCGAGCATGGTTGCGGGATACTCCAGCAAAAGGTAAGTACAAGTTACATTCCGGCAAACGACCAATTGTAAATAAATTTTGGTCAACTGCGATCGTTGTCTCGGTATCTCCCTCTTTTAGGCGTAGCGTGAGTTCAGTCATGAGTGCGATCCATCGAAGCTAGAGGTGCAAGCAACTCTAAGGTAAGTTATACCCTACAGGTTAACCTTCACCTTTTCTTTATGACACTGTTAACTGCATTTCGACAACTGTATGTGACGGATATTACATTGAAATAGGGAATTTTGCTAGAGGTTTAGATGAGGTTTGAATCCCTTGGTGAAGGGGAGCCACCAAATTTTCAACAAAGAGGCATGGAAATGACCCTTGACTCCTGCTGTGGAATGAAAAAGGGAACATATAGGATTTGGCTTAACTACCTTAACTCTTGATTAATTTGGTGGTAATTCCAAACTAATGTGCTTCTCCCCTGTTTACACAGTGCTTTCAGGCTTGGTTCTCAATCACGCTACTCATTTACTACTCAGAACCAACATCTTTAACCATATTTTTCGCGATCGCAAGCAGCAGTCTTGCTACTCAAATGCTACTCAATTCTCTGTCGAGTGGACATACCACAGTCCAAAAAGGAATTTTGATAAATGAACTCAACGGCGATGGCTGGGCGATTACGTACAGAATCAACACACGCCGCACCTCTATTTTTTATTGGGAGTAGCCCAAGTCAAGCCGCCAAAATTATCAGTCATGACTACCCCGCAGCGGGCGTGATGATCAGTGTTAATGCTCTGCGACATAGGGTTTCTGATTTTGAAGTTGCAGACTGGATTGGAGATTCAGGTGCGTTTACAGAAATTTCAACCTATGGCTGTTATCGCTATCCAGTAGAAGAGTATCTTGGGCAAATATGCCGATGGGTAAAATGTGGCAATTTGCTAATTGCGGTATCTCAAGACTGGATGTGTGAACCATTTATATTTAAGCGGACGGGCTTAAATGTAGAAACCCATCAGCGCCTGACAATCGAACGCTATGACCAAATTTTCAGCCGGAATCCACCGGTGGCGATCATGCCCGTGTTGCAAGGGTATCGAAGTAGCGACTATATAAGTCACTTGCAGCAGTATGGTGAGCGATTACCACTTCGAGCGTGGGTAGGAGTTGGAAGTGTCTGCCGAAGAAATGGGAACCGGGACGAGGTGGCAGATATATTAAGAGCAATCAAGCTAATTCGCCCTGATCTACGGCTGCATGGATTTGGGCTAAAAATCCTGGCTTTGGAGAATACCGAAGTACGAGAATTACTTCACTCGTGCGATTCAATGGCTTGGAGCTATCCGCGCCGATTTCAATCCGTGCCACAAGAAGAAATACCAATGGCCCACAATTACCAACAGAAAATAAATGCGGCGGTGAATGATTCTGTACAAAAACGTGTCCCTAAGACAGCAGGGGCGGGTAACGGACAAGGCCGCAAGCCAAAATGGAAATCATCGACTCAATCCGTTAGACTGCCTAAAAAATACATCCCACAAATTATTCAACTTGCCAAACAATGGGAAGAACAGGACAAGTGACGAAATGGATATTTTGACCAATGGATCAAAGTACTAGCAACGCAGCAAAACACCGATTCTGTTGCACTTGCGGAAGGTACTGCAAACAGGAAGAGTTGTACTTTCCTGAAACTGTGCATTGCCTTTGGTGCTACACCCTGCAAGATTTTATCAAACCCTGCAAGATTTTATCAAGCAGAAGAGATTTTTTCTCATTCCCTGCAAATTACTAGAGTGAATCCCCACGCGAGATGAAAGCAAAAATTAAAATTGGAACAATCCACTTAGAAGGCACTTGCTTTAAGTGTGGCAAGTACTCCGATCTCAAACTTTTAGCCAGAGACTTACTTTGTCCAGCCTGCTACAAAAAGTTTCAGTTACCAAGAATCCCCAAAGAATAAACTGGGTAATGCACATGGGAAAACAGCGTCCGCTAGCCAGTACACTACACAACGCNCTGCCAGAAGGTAGTGGACATAGTGCAGGGGGAGGTAAATTCTTCTTCAGGATGGGAGGCAGGGAATAAATACTTGTGCAATTTTTGAACTAAGAGTGGATCACCAAAACTTCCAGTTACCCTGAACTTTCACAAGTAACTGCGTTGGTTCAATTTTCGGCTGTTCCACATCTTCATACTGCAACACCTCAGCCGCGCCATACCGACGGATAACCACTGCTTTCATCGCATTCCTCCTGCTACCCTGTTTGGCTGAATTAACTCAGACAGCCTGTTTTTCCTGATAAATCTAGTGTAGCGATTTCCTAAAATAGAAATATCAGTCTAAAACTACACCTGTATGCCAGCTAGATGATGTCTATCACAATAATGTTAAAAATGCTTTGATTAAAGATAAATGGATAATTACTCATGACCCACTGACTCTGAAGTTTGGTAAAAAAGATTTGTATGTTGATTTAGGTGCTAGACAACTGTTAGCAGCGCAAAAAGGGGAATCAAAAATTGCAGTTGTGATTAAAAGTTTTAGCGACAGTTCAGATGTTGATGATTTAGAAAAAGCATTGGGTCAGTATATTTTATATCAGGATATCTTAATTGAATTGGAGCCAGAGCGAATGTTATATCTTGCAGTGTCTAACAGAGTTTTTGATGATTTATTTGAAGAACCTATCGGCAAACTTTTATTAAGAAATCATCGTTTAAAGCTGATTACCTTTGATCCAAAACAGGAGGTTATTAAACAATGGATTATACCAAGTTAGACCACTCTGGCTGGAATTCCTAAAGAACATATATTACTTGGCTTTCGTCCACCGGAGTTAAGACCCTACACTGGTTAAGCAACTGCATAACGCTCTTTTATTACTCTGAAAAAATAAACTATTTGTAGGTTGGGTTGAACAAAGTGAAACCCAACAAAATCGATTCTTGGTGTTGGGTTTTGTTCCTCAAACCAACCTACTCCTATTTTTGTCTTAACTGTCCTTGAACTGTCATTAAAAATTTGATAGATTAACAAATAAACACTTGTTTTTTACCGTAAAAATCATGAAGCGTTTTTTATCTTGGGCTTTATCCCTAGTATTTGTTGTTATCTGTTCTGTAACTCTGTGCAGTAGCCCTAGCTAGGCTTTATTTCAGGAAGAAGTTACTATTACCGCTCCGAACGGTTTGCATACTCGCCCTGCTGCTGAGTTTGTAAAAGAAGCAAAAGGTTTCACTTCAGACATAACGTTGACCTCTAACGGCAAAAGCGCCAGCGCAAAAAGTCTGTTTAAACTGCAAACTCTGGGGCTGACTCAAGGCACTGTAGTCACCATTAGCGCAGAAGGGGAAGATGAGCAGAAAGCCGTTGAGCATTTAGTAAAGCTGATGGCAGAGCTTGAATAATCCCGTTTTTGTCGTTCCGCTTAGATAGATGCTTTTGCCCTAAGTACTTCGGATAAATAAAATCTAAAATCCCGCTAGTGCTTTAATATCAAGCATTAGCGGGTATTGTGTCTAAAGAAGTTTCATAGAAATACGCGGGAAGCGGGAAACGAGCGTGTCTTTAGACCTGAGAAGCTTAATCTCTTCATTCTTCAGCCGTAAATACAACACCTTCATACAGCAATTCAATCGGACACTCAAATTCAATGCTCGATAAAGTGATGATATCTCCAGCCGTGTAGGGATAGTAAAGCCACATTCTACCCTCCCCCCGACAGTAACGCTCGACAGAGATTTTTTCCGAGTCAATCAAGATATATTCTTGCAAACTGGGGATTGTCAAATAATAAGTAAATTTTTCATCCCGATCTTTAGCGCTTGTCCCTGGTGAAAGAACTTCGGCAATCAGCTTGGGATGTTGAATAAATTTGCGGGCATTGAGGTCTTCAGGGTTGCAACTGACAATAACATCAGGATAATAGTAGCGGCTCTGGGGAGTGAGTTGCATTTTCACATCTGACACATTCACTCGACAACCTCTGGAACGTAAATGAGGGCGTAAGGCAGTGTACAAGTTAAGTGCAATGTCGTTATGGGGGATTGTACCGCCTGTCATGGCAAATACTTCGCCATTGGCATATTCGTAGCGAAGGTCTTGCTGAGGTTCCCATTCCAGGTATTCCTCAACGGTCATTTTTGGCGGCTGTTGGGGGATGGCTATCATAACTCAGATTTTTTCAGGGTTGGTTTGATTGTAGCTAAATGACACTCTGACTTTTCAGCGTATCGGGAAAACCTCACTTCTATTTCTCACTTTTCACGTCATCTGGAAAAACCCACGAAAACCTAACCCCCTAACCCCCTTCCCGATGCGGGAAGGGGGAACATTCAAAGTCTCTCTCCTTGCAGGAGAGAGATTTAGAGAGAGGTTTTCCAGATTCCGTGAAAAGTCAGACTTCTATTTCTCTCTCCTTCTGGGGTAGAGCCGGGATACGTGCAAGTGCGATTCGTTCTGGAGAAACCCAGTTTTCTGGGGGGATTCCAGGCTTTAGTAGAGTAACCCTTTTGGGCTGAGTCCGCACTTTAATCCTCTACTGATGACAACTTGATATCCATGTAAGTGAGGTGACAACTGAGAAACCAATTCTTACTGCCCTGGTGCGGGGTTAAAAGCACATAAACTACCAATGATGGTAGCCCCTACAGATAAGACTGACTATCAAATCTGTAAAGCGGGGATGAAAGCGGTTAATGGTCGCCATTGCCACGATGATAAAACTGCCACTGATGGTAGTCTGAAGTCCCATACTGACAAAGGGAAACACATTGAGTAGCCGTGTGCCGGGAAACTGGCAAGCACGGTTTCGGATGGGAGGGGTGGAACAGTAATGTTCCCCTCGACCCTCACAATGGGACACGATGCAAAGTTTTGTTAACATCCTTGCAATCATGTAGACTTTATGGTTGTAATTTCACCAAAACTCACTCGCTTGATGCAGAGTATGTCATATACTCTGTCTTAAATTAACTATTTAAATTATTTGCTGTTTTAATAAAGCTTTTGTAATACCTGTATTTTATATATCATTTATCAAATTGTCTAAAGCCATTTTCGCTACTGACTCTGCTCTAGAACTAGTTACTTTCTGATAGCGTAAAGTCGTTTGGATATTCTGGTGTCCCATCAATGCCCGT
>NZ_NOLK01000114.1:0-25480 GCF_002245985.1 Nostoc sp. 'Peltigera membranacea cyanobiont' 232 | reverse complement strand
ATATTGAATATTGATTAATTACGAATGACATTATATACGCTTGATTACTTATAAACCCCGAAGAACCCCACCCCGCCAAAGCTACGCTTTGTCTCCCCTCCCCGCTTGCGGGGAGGGGATTAAGGGGTGGGGTGCAATGACTGTGGGAATCATAACTAATCATCAGGACATAATCTTGTTGATTAATTACGAATTATTCTTAAACCCAAAATGTAACTTTTACTGATTGATTTGGCAATAAACGCGGATCTTCTCCACGAGATATAGCTGCCATAATTGACTCTACAAAGATATGAATTGTGTCCGCAGGCGTATTATAAAATTGTGTCCCGTATTTAGCGATCGCTTCTCCCTGAATACCCAAAATTTCCACGTCTTGGCGGATAATGTGTTGAGCAGTCCACCGCACAAAGGGACGTGCTAACTTATTCCAAATACCATAGTTATAGGTGACATCGGTGTAAACCAGAGTTGAATTATCGGTTTCTGGAATAGATTGACTGGTAATGAACAAATGGCGATTATGTGCCATCTTATACTCTACAGAAGTAATGTTTGGCATATAAAAGCGATCGCTATGTTTAATCTCTGCATTCTGCAAATTCAGAAAACGGCTGTACCATCCCAAATTACTGTTTTCGTTGCGATACTCCACCAAAACCGAACCATTCCAGCGTTCAACAGTCATCTCTAACTTTTGTTGGCGGGAAGTACGGAAAACACCAGGATGAACAAAAGCCGTATGGGGAATATCAATAAAGTTCTCCGCACAATTAGTAACATTGTTAGCAAAACGGTTAATTACCCGCACCGTCTCCCATCCGGTTTGTCCGTAGTGAGGCATAGAAAAGGGTTCAAAATCAACGCTTGGGGTATCGGCTAACCGCACATAAACATAGCCATCCTGTTCTTTGGTAGCGTAACACTTGGCTCGACGTTGTGGGGAAGGTTTGAAATCATCTCCTTCGCTTGGAACAGCAATGACATTACCAACTCCGTCGTATACCCAACCATGATAGGGACA
This sequence comes from Nostoc sp. 'Peltigera membranacea cyanobiont' 232, assembly GCF_002245985.1. Taxonomy (NCBI): domain Bacteria; kingdom Bacillati; phylum Cyanobacteriota; class Cyanophyceae; order Nostocales; family Nostocaceae; genus Nostoc; species Nostoc sp. 'Peltigera membranacea cyanobiont' 232. The sequence continues at coordinate 24,456 of NZ_NOLK01000114.1, read as the reverse complement.
TTGTAAAGCACCGTTACAGATTTTACCTGATGATAGACGGCTATTGCGGTGTAAACAGCGATCGCGCAAAGCTACGGGTTGTCCATCTTCACCGCGAAATATCGCTAACCATTCTCCTAAAACGGTGCGTGGTAATACTTTGTTAGGTTGTAACTGTTCGCTGAGTGCGACAATGTACCAGAAATCTGCAAATTGCATGGTGGGTGGGAGAGGGGAGAGAACATTGGAAGAGGTGCTTAAGGATGTTTAGGGGTAAGCACATTTATTTTATTGATGAGGTGGTTAAGAAATGTTGAAAAACAATGTAGTCAAGTAGTAAAAGTAGCATGATTAATTATGAATAATAAAGTAAAATAACATAGTTTAGATGTAGAAGCTAATGAGCGAGTCAAAACAAGCAAAGTATTATGATTAATAGTGATGATTTGTTCATATGATTTTTCTATAAAACCCAAAAACTCCGCTTATGCGAAACAGTATGGATGAAAATGAAATTAACCCAGGAGAACAGTTAAGGGAAGTTCTGAAAGAGCTTTTTCCTGCTGATGTAAAAGATAATTCCTTTATTTCAAAAATTGACTATATTGTGCAAGCCGATGGAGAATTGATAGATTTAGTTTACAATAGCACGATAAATTATCTATTACGACGGCTTATATTAACTGCTGATTTTTTAAAAAGGCAGGGTGAAAAAGATAATAGACAAAATGATGTGTTCATAACTAAATTGAGAGCCTTTCTTAAGGATGATATGCACTTCCCTGAGAAGCATATTGGACGAATTAGTGTTTTAATTCTTGAGTGTTTAGACAAGCGAAAAAAAGAAGTTCCTTCCAGTACTAAAGATAAAATAAGAAAGAAAGCCAAAAATGACAATAAGCCTTGCTATATATGTGGTAGCGAACTAGAGTTTGATTTAAAGAAAGAAAGATCACACAACTTAGTTCAAGTAGAGCATAAATGGCCGAGAGCAATGGGTGGTGCAAGTAATGATTTCAATCTTGAAGTCGCTTGCTCAACTTGTAATAGTAAAAAGTCAGATTATATAGATGCTAGTGATTTTCATTATGAAAAGATATGTCTCGTAAGTGATGAGAACGATGAATATTTTTCGACTGAAATGAAGAGGGAATATGAATTGGCATTATGGGCTAAAAGAGAATTTAAGTGTTCTATTTGTGGAAAAACATCATCCGTTGGTGGAAAGTTAAAATTTGCACGCAAAAATCCCAATGATAGCTGGCATTTTTTAAATATAGATATTTTTTGTGAAAAACATTCCAAAACAAGTAAAACGAAATAGTTATGACAGAACACAGGTGTTATTTTGGTAGTTTAGTATCACAGCGCACGGATGAGAAGGCAACTCGTTTTTTTGTTTTTAATGCACAAGCAAAAGATTTGAAATCTTGGCTAGGAATTCGACGAATAAAAGATGTCCAAAAAGGAGCGCAGCGTGTACTAAGGCAAGCTAGAGTTAATGCAGTTAAAAAATTTATGGGGGCTAGTTCAATTAATATAATTCCTAACAGTATACTTATAGCTTTTGACCCAAATAAAGCAAATTTTACACCTCTAGTACAAAAAATTAGTGAGTGTATTATTCAAGCAAATAGTTCCTTATAAAAAAATATAGACATACTCAATGGTTGTAGGGAAAATCAAGTCACCTGGGGAATTATTGAATTTTCATTTGAACAGAATGAGCAGGAATATCTTAAACCAGCACTTATTGTAGACGGGCAACATCGTCTGTATGGTATGTCTGATTTCAACGAAGAGGATTTACCTATAACCGTTGTCAGTTTAATAGATGCCACTCCTCAAGAACAGGCTTTTCAGTTTATTGTGGTAAATAATAAAGCAGTACGAGTTTCAACTGAAAATGTCAAATCTATTGTTGCAGATTTTAATGAAGATGAACTTGAGAAAAGACTTGTACTAGCGCGTGTCAAATATGGTGATAAACCACTGATACTTAAGTTTCTCAGCGATTCTCCAACAAGCCCATTTCAAAATTTATTAGAATGGTCTTATAACAGAGAAAGTACAGAAGAAAGTCAGCTAGTGCCAATTACTGCAATAGAACAAGCAATGCGATATATACGTAAGTGTTTTACAGTGCTTGAAAATGATGAAGATTCCTTAATAGAGTTTTTTTGTGCAACCTGGAGAGCGGTAAAAGGGAATTACCCGGAACTTTTTGGAAAAAATAATCAGTTTATGAGGAAAGCTAATATTAATGCCTTCAATGAGTACATAACTGATCGGTTACTATATTTTTGGGAGATGGATTTATTAGATATATTTGACAGTGATGAAATTGCAGAAAAAGTGTTAGATATTATTAAACGTTTACCTAAAGAATTTTGGCTAGAGGACTGGAAGCTTAGAATTCAAGACACTCCCAATTTCAGAGAAATACTAAAAAATGATTTCAAGATTATAATAACTAATTGTAAACTAGGCAAACAATGGAGTTACGGGTTAGAGTTGGTTCAAACAGAGGAGTAAAAATGTCAGGCTTCCCACTAAATGCTGGGACTGGGTGCGATGACAAGCGTTATAGGATAGGATAATTTAATTATTAAAAGTCCGTTAAATGTAATTTCCTATTAACCGGATATCCTGTTACCATTCCAATCTACGAATTTCAACATTACCTATAACATCAGCCTGACAAGCTAACCGCGCATGAGGATAATTAGCTGCTAAAGTCTCCAGCATTTCCTGTTCATCAGGTTGAGGAGGAGGAATATCACCAATAACCTCAACCAAACAAGTGCCACAAATACCAGTCCGACAACCAAACAAAACAGGTGAATTCTGAATCGTGAGATGTTCAGACAAACTTTGATGACATTCCAAAGTTATAGGAACAAAATCACTTCCTGGAAACGATATCTTACAGAAGTTAGCCATAATACGCAATAATTTTACCTAAGCAACACTCTTCTGCGTCTTTGGGTGAGATATAAACAAATCCTCTTGGTATTCAAAACCTTGAAAAGCCCTTTGTTGAGTTGCCAAATATCGACAAATTGAATTAGTAGCCATCAGTGACATATCCCGATTATGTTGCCAAAGATAATCGAGTTTTTCAACATACACCTGATAAGATTTCATCGCCTCCTGATGAGTTGAAAAACTGCGCTGCAATCCTTCCGACTCCTCCATAAAACAACGCCGCATTATTTCTTTAGCATCTTTGTCACTCATCTCAAAAATGCGCGATCGCAACACCCGATAAATCTTGCTATACAGCGCCGGATCGTACCAAAAAATCCCGTTAATTGCAGCCGAAAAATGAAAATGATCGCGCTGACATCCTAGCAATCCTAAATTAGCAACCAGTCGCTCATAAGCAGTCGGTGGCTTAAGGCAAGTGATAACATCGTGAGATATAATTGTCGAACTATTGAAGTGAAAACTTTCATCCATAAAGTGATAATAGGAGACTTTAGCAGGAATTGGAGCAGCTTCAGGATGGGGATGTTTTTGATAATAATTGCTGAGTTTATGCTGTACTAACTTGCCGTTTAGTGTCCGCACTCCTCGGACAGTGAAATACTGACAAGCCAAAAAAGTATTATTCGCAGAAATCAGCCCAAAGTATTGAAGTTGAATTTTTTTCCACCAAGTTTTTAGGGCATTGGTGTCAGCATAAACCATCGTTTCTGTAAAGGGGCCGCGCATGGGGTAGGTAAAGATCAGTTCCCCAAATAACGCTTGTTCAACCTGTTTGGCAATTGTGCGGAAGGCGTTAATGTGCGATCGCTCTTGGGCGGATTCCAAATCTAATGTATCGCAGATTAAGCGAAAATCTTCTTGGGCGTAAAGTCCCGCTGCACTGGTTTGATTGAAAAAGATAGTTGCAATTTCAGCAGAAACAATTTGTGAGTAGTAAGCTACCCAGTAAAGTTGGTTCAAAATTATCCGCTGATGTTGGCTGGACTGTGACCATAAAGGTGTACCATATAGCAGAGAAAATTCCTCTGGGTTCCAATACTCGTTTTGACAATCTTCATAGCGAAAATTGGTAACTGCTTCATCCATTAAAGCAGTATGATCTTGCTGTTTGTTGCGGGTGTGGTTAATTTGTAATTTGCGATGAATAGTTTTTTCCATATCCGTTTTTATTTCACGCAGAGATAAGATTAATATTTATTACACACATTGATGGGCGGGGAGCGGTTCAAAGGCTCCGCGTTCTTCTAAATTTTGCAGGATAGACTGGGCTGATTTTCCCCCCATGAGCGATCGCAATATTTGTAATCGGGTTCCGCTATGAGTCTCTGTATCTAGTTCTTCTAAGATTTGGATTTTTTGCGATCGCGTCAGATGTCCTTTTACTTGTTCTATTGCTGTTAGTAGACTTTGTGGCCCCACCTGTACCATAAACAAAAACTGTGCCAATACATCAAGAATTGTTGTTTGACTAAATGCTGAAACAGTAATTTGATTAAACAAGGTGGTTCCCGTAGCGTGATGACGGGATTCAGATTGTAAAAAACTGGAAAAAAGTTCTGCTAAAACTGGATAGCGGCATTCCTTCGCTAAACGCCGATAATGGCTTAAACCCCATCCTTCTAAAACGACTTGCAGCACAAACAATAAAACTGTTTTATCCGCACTTTCAACCACTTCTGATAGTAAGCGCAAAAAAGGCTCGTTCGTGCTATTTACTTCAATTCGTGGTAAAAAATGGCTAATTTGGTAAAGGTGGGTAGCTTCATCAGCCGTAAACAGTCCATAAAGCATTCGTTCTTCAACTGTTTCTGCTAACAGTACCATTTTTGCCATGTAGCCAACACCTGCTTTCTCAATAAAATATGATTCTTCTAACAGACTGCGGTTGGCAAGTTCCAAAATAGCAGATTGTTCAGTAATATTAGATTCTTGCAAAATTTTGACTTGATGTAAGTTGAAAAATTCCGCATCCCAATAATTTAATTGTGGGTAATTAGCACAATTATTCTGATTGGGTAATGCTGCTGTTAATATCCGTCGCAAACGGTCATCAGAATCCTTATGCGGTAGATCAAAATCAACAATATTATATTTTAAATCCATTTTTTCTGTTCAATTAAAGTGAATTCATAGTCATACTAATTCTCCGTAAATTTACACTTAATAATTACTCCTTCTCTCTCTTGGCGTACTTGGCGTACTTAGCGGTTCGTTTAATAATTAACTGCATCTTCATATAGGAATCCGGTTTGATTTGGAGAAAATATACGTAGGATGTGTTAGCACGGAGAGTACGGCATCAAACCCTTGATAATAGTGCGTTACGAGCTCCGTTCTAACTCACTCTACAATACCTAATTTCGTTCAAAAATCAAATAGTAATCCTATAGCGAATTACTATTAGGTGTTGATAAAGTTTGAATATTTGGATAATTAACAGTGTCCCAAGTTCCCCAGGTTAAAGCTTTCTGGTGATTAACGTGCTGAATAAATTCCACAATAGATTGATCTGCTTTGGTGGGAGTCTTCAAATCAAACTGAATTGTTTGAAATACCTGTGTATCTCCTTTGGCAAAGTAATTACCAACTTGCTGGGTTAACCATAACAAACCACGATTTAAAAGCCATCCCCAAAATCCTGGACGCTTGGGAGTGACAAGAATTGTTTGCCCTTCAGTTTTACCACCTTCTATCATTCGCAGTGTAAATATAATGTAGAAGTGCAGAAAATCCGGCCCTAGCGTCACAGTGCCAGTACTGCCATACCAGTAACACATACTATAAGTAACTTCGTTGTGATATAGAGGACGAATCAGGCGAATTAACCAGGAATCATCACCTCCTCGTGTAGTGTTGCTGAAGGTAATAGCGTTGAGGTTGAGGTCTTGAGAATCAAACACAATCTCTAAAGGCAAATTGTGTACTGTATTGAAGTGGTGAGCATCAATCGCATTAATTAGTAAGACATTTGGATGACAGCTTTTGACAAATAGAGTCCCCAATATATAATCACAATCTGCCTGTTCTAATTCTGGTACAAAAGGCAGCGAATTTGGCTTTTCTTCTCCCACCCAAACCCAAATCATGCCGTACTTTTCCGCCGTATGCCAAGTTTTAATACACACAGGTAGCGGTTTTACGAGAGAAGGAACATCTACACAAATTCCGCGACTGTCATACTTCCAATTATGAAAAAAGCAGCGAATTCCATCACCTTCTACCTTACCTTCTGCTAAATGAGCGCCCATGTGTGGACAATAAGCATCTATAGCTACTACATGACCGCTAACTCCCCGATAAATTGCCAGATTTCTACCTAGTAACGTTATAGCTTTTACCTTGCCAATTTTTAATTTTTTTGATGCTAATGCCCAGTACCATCCCTCTATAAATTGTGTCGGATTGTTAAAGTTTGATTGTGGGTTTGTAGATACCATAAAAGTTAAATGAGGACACAATCTTGCACAAATTGTAACGATGATTCTGACTCCCACATTCGTTTTCCAGCACGAGTGAGATTGTCATAGTTAATTTCAGTTAAACAAACTAATTCATCCCCTAATCGATAGCCGGGATTTTTTTCTTCAAAAAACTGGATATGGGGGTTAGTCTGTCTTACTGTGGGGATTTCAATTAATGCCTCACAGAGAATTTGGGGATGCGGAAAATTGACGATACCAGTTGATTCTTGGTATAAACTACCATAGTATTCGCGTGCTAAACTCGCCATCAGATTTGTTACATTGGCAGGTGTTGTAACATCATAACGCGGGTAGAAATTTTGCCAAAAAGTAGGGAGAAAACGATAAGTGCGAAAACCAGAGCAAATTAGCAGCCAGTAAAGTTTATTTTCTGCATAATGTTGATGCAGAAAATTGATGGCAGCAATCCAACTACGTGGTAGTGTTGTACTCGACCAAGCACTAGGATCGACGATAGTGTCGCCGGAATATACCACACTAATTTTTTCTCCCAAAAAAGTCTTTTGGCATAACATCAAAGTTGAAAATCCTTTGAGTGCATTGGATGTTTCATCTCTCAACAACAAAACCCAGTTTTTGCACTCTAGATCGGCTAGAAACCCATCCCAGGTTATACCTTGGAAGTGATTTTGCAGCAGCGCATACATCGCGATGCGATCGCTTGATTGCAAATTTTGAACAGGAATCAGCAAACTCTTCATTGTGCGGAAATTACCTAAACTCGATTTGTATTATATTTAATTAAAACTTTATCGACCATTATGGTAAATTTACGGTGTAGTGTGACAGATTCCAAAATGGTTATTTACGCTACAATCATATATTCACACTAAGCATAAGTTTTATATTGGTACTGATGTGCCAGTTAGAAATGAAGTTTATTGTTTGCGTACAAATCTACAGCTGATACGAAGCCGTCAAAGCCACCGCCAAAGCATCCGCAGCATCATCCGGCTTGGGAATCTCATCTAAATCTAACTCCCGCGCTACCGCCTCTTGAACTTCCGACTTATCCGCATTGCCATACCCCGTCAAAGCTTGTTTAATTTGAGCCGGAGTAAACTCTATGTAAGGAAGACGACACTGGCCCAACACCAAAATAAGTACGCCCCTTGCCTGAGCAACCAGGATTGTATTTGACATCCGATAGAAAAATAGTTTCTCGATCGCTACCAAATCTGGTTTAAATTCTTCTATGACGGTGTGTAAATCATCAAACAAGGTACATAGCCTCTGTCCCATTTCTACATCTGCTGATGTTTTAATTACCCCAAAATCCAGCATATTTACTGTAGTTTCTTGCACCTTGTTGGAAATTTGTGTATAGGTAATTACCCCAAACCCTAAAGTTGCCAGTCCTGGATCTAATCCTAAAATTCGTTTTTCCATTCAATTCACTTTTAGTAAGCCACGCTATTGTTTAAGTGGGAATACTGGCAATCTTAACCACTTGCTCTTAGTCTAATGGAATAGACAAATATAATAGTTTCACGCCTAGTGTTTTAAACCAAGTGGTGTACATTTTCTGTTAATTATTGTTTGTAGCACTGCTGTAAATCAGGTATGTCAATTGGTTTTCTCAGACAAGCCCTCAACGCCCTGCAAAAGCAGTCGCGTTCTCGCACTTCCTATCGGGTTAACCAGTGGTTCAAATGGTTATCCCCTGGACTATCGGTAAAACGTTGGTTGTTGATTAGTGTTGGGGGTGTACTGCTGACGAGTTTGGGGTTAGCTATCTGGATTAAGCTGACCCCAATTTTTTGGATGATAGAGTTGTTTCGGAATTTCTTGGGAGTAATCACCAACATCTTACCCAACTATATTAGTGGGCCTTTGGTGCTGCTCGGTGGCTTGCTGTTGGTGCTTTGGGGACAAACTCGCACCGTTGGCTCAATTACTAAGGTACTAAGAGCAGAAGGTGGAGAAGAACTCATCGATGTATTGCTGGCACATCATCGATTGTACCGAGGCCCGAAAATAGTAGTAATTGGTGGTGGTACGGGACTTTCTACGTTGTTGAGAGGACTGAAAACTTACAGCGCTAATATTACTGCTATTGTCACTGTAGCCGACGATGGTGGATCTTCTGGGCGGTTGCGTCAAGAATTTGGAGTGCTACCACCAGGGGATATCCGCAATTGTTTGGCTGCACTAGCAGATGAAGAAAAGTTATTAACAGAATTGTTTCAATACCGTTTTCGGGCTGGAGATGGGTTAACGGGTCACAGTTTTGGCAATTTGTTTTTAACGGCAATGAGTGATATTACTGGAGATTTAGAACAAGCAGTTGCAGCCAGTTCTAAGGTGCTAGCGGTACGAGGACAAGTACTACCAGCAACTCTCAGTGATGTTCGCCTCTGGGCAGAATTAGCTGATGGTCGCCGCATTGACGGGGAGTCTAGCATTCCCAAAGCTGGGGGGAAAATTGTCAAAATTGGTTGCATTCCAGCTAATCCTCCAGCAGTACCAGCAGCGATTAAGGCACTTAAAGAAGCTGATTACATTATTATTGGGCCGGGTAGCCTTTATACAAGCCTGATTCCTAATTTATTAGTACCAGAAATTGCCGATGCGATCGCTCAAACATCTGTCCCCCGTATTTATATCTGCAATATAATGACTCAACCAGGAGAAACTGAAGGCTATACTGTTGCAGATCACATTAGATCAATTGATGCTGCTTGTGGGCAAAGACGGCTATTTGATGCTGTACTAATCCACAAAAAATCCCCCTCAGAGCAATCACTCATGCGCTACGCTCAACAAAATTCCCATCCCGTTTTTCTGGATAGAGAAGCTGTCATTCAGCTAGGGCGAAGGATTGTTCCAGCTAATGTTTTGTATGAAGATGAAACGGGTGTTGTCCGTCACAATCCGCAGAAACTAGCACAAGTATTGTTGCGGTGGTACGGTAGAGGTCATCATGGTAGGTAGTTATTAGTCATTAGTCATTAGTCATTAGTCATTTGTAAATAACCAATGCCCAATACTCAATACCCAATGCTCAATGCCCAATGACTAATATAATTGATGAAAATATGAAAATTTTTCTAGCAGATACAGAGGCGACACTACGCTTAGGTATTACTCTCGGAGAATCCCTGACTCCTGGCAGTGTAATTTTACTAGAAGGTGATTTAGGCGCTGGTAAAACTACCCTAGTTCAAGGTATTGGCAAGGGTTTGGGAATTACTGAATGTATTGTCAGTCCTACTTTCACCCTGATTAATGAGTACACGGAAGGACGGCTCCCCCTTTACCACCTGGATTTATATCGCTTAGAACCACAAGAAGTTGCAGCTTTGAATTTAGAAAGTTACTGGGAAGGTGCTGAGATTGTACCAGGAATTGTGGCAGTTGAATGGGCGGAACGATTACCCTACAAGCCAGATAGTTATCTGAGTGTGAGTTTAACTTATGGGGATGGGGGTACTCGTCAAGTCGAACTCATACCATTCAATTGTGCTATCTAAGTTCATCTCCCGACCCAAATACGAGAGATTTCACCTTTTTAGATCGCAACACTAAAAAATTTCTGCCAATAGTCGAGGGAGAACTCCACACTCGTCCTATCTACCACTACCACGTTCACCACTGTAAGTCACTAACATTGTTCTCTCAACCAAAAATAAACGAAATAATTGTTCAACAGCAGATATATTGCAATAGGGTTCCGTTAAAGCTAAAAACAAAGATACAAATAGGTTGAGTTTAAATATGGTTCTTTTGAACTTTTTGTCTCTTGAAGATTCCCTCAACCTCCTCTAGTGGTCTATCACAAAAGTTTTGATAGGTTTGTAATCAGCACTAAAGTGCTTAAAAAGTCAATAATTGAAGTCCTTACTATAAACATGTATGTCCATCAGAATTAATAAGACAGACCACTACTACTTCTTCCGTACCTCTGAGATATTCGAGATTGACATCTACTAGCTTTATTGCTGTAATCAGCAGTTAAAAAAGGATTTAGATGGTATGTAAATCAAGCAAATTTAAATAAACTGTTGTTGGGTAAATGAGAGTTTGACAGAACTTAGTCAACCCGATTCAGATTAGTTACCTACTGTCATTCGGAGATCCAATCGGGATTAGTGAGTAGCAAAAGCTAGTAGAGAAAAATTAAACAAAGTCAAGTTCTGTATAAGTCGTTTAACTTTCCTTACACTTAGTATTCCCAAGTTATGTTCATAATCTATACCAAGTAATAAATTAATTTATGCTTTTTAATTATTTAAAATAAATTTAACTAACAAACAATTCTGAGATTAACATCTGTAATTAGCACTTGGATCGAGACACCATCAACTAAAACATCTCGTATTTTTACAGGAATCATAGTAGAAATACGAGATGTTATGCCCTAAATTACTTTATGTTAATATGCCTACGTGGATGCACTAGTTATCTCTAATAAAAGAAGAGATCGCCTTTTTGATCGGAGAACCAGAGTCGTCTCTAGTATAGTAAGTAAGACCTCGATCGATAAATGCAGAGGTAGTATCTATTAACTGCTGAATAATCTCCGCGCTAGCATTATCTATTTCTTCAGTAACTTTTTCGCCTGTAAATCGGTTTTTTCGATCTTCTGGAGGTAATACAATGCGAGGATCTTTATAAGTTTCTTTTGGCTTAGGTTTAAATGTCTCATTTAAGTCAAACTGAAGGCGTAAGTAACGTTTAGAATCGTATCCACCCATGATTTGTCGGCAAATCGTACTATCAATCTCAGATGTAGGTTCCATAAAGATATTAGTCAGATTTTGTACCCAGTCTAAGCCTCTCCATTTGCTTATTTGCTTATATTGATATGGTTCACCAGTTTGACCTGTGCCAATAGAGAGGATAGAAATATCTTCCAATCGCAGATTATCCAATTTATATTTTTGCTTGATTGTTGAAGATATTGAAGACTGACTTATCCTCATCACTAAACTCAAAGCTGCAAGACAAGGGTTGTTAGCAGAAACTCCGCCATCAATGTGTGGAAATTCCCAATCACCAAATTTTTCTTTATCTATAGGTTCTAATTTATATGGTGGGAAAAAACTGGGAGCTGAGGCAGAAGCGGTACATATTTCCCATAAATAACAGTCATCGTACCATCTGTCTCCTAAATCTGGATGACAGTTTGTAAAAAAGGTTGTATTTCGATATAGCATATCGTAGGCAAGAATTAAAATAATCGGTTTTTCAATATCCTTTATTCTTGTGGATTTGTACGCGTCTTTGAGGACGCTAGTAATTCCATCATGAGAATATTTAGCTGCTGAGAACACATCAATAATTGATTTTATGATGGGTGGTAAGTTTTTGTAGCGGTTTTTTATATCGATTGGAAATATATCTTTACCCCGCTCTGTATAAAGTTTAATTAGTTCATCACTCTGTTTTCCAACAGCAATTCCTCCTGCTAATATTGAACCGGTAGAAGTGCCAGTAATCAGGTCAAAGTACTCATGTAAAAAATTTCCTTTCCCCTGATTTCTAATTTCTTTTTCTACCTGTTGAAGTATTCGTGCTGCAATGACTCCACGAATACCGCCACCGTCTAAAGCCAAAATTTTGAATGACATAGCAATTCTCCTTGATTATTTCTATAGCCCCTTTTTAAGAGGGGTTGGGGGATCTTCCCTCGGTAAACAAGCTAACCGAACTGTATTGCATAGACACAGAGTGGCTTCCCGCACGTTAGGAAACAAAGGAATAAGAGTAAGAGTTTCAGAGAGTTATTGTGTAAGTCCTATAGTTATTGAAGATTTGACTTGAAACACTTATAAATAAATTCAGGGTTTTAAGTTGCAATTTCTGATACAGCGACAAGTCAATACCCTTTGGTTAAAAGGGTAAAGGAGGAAAAACAAAAATTTTCATCTTTTAGCTTTAACCAAACCACATTGGTCTAGTCTTAACTCTAGATAGATGAAAATCTTGCCCGTTCAAGTATGGCTTTGATGTAAAATTATTTGTCTACTACGTAAGCTTAAATAAATATTTGCTATAAGAAAGTTAAAGCTTGACCACGCACTTCTGTATTGACCTGACCTTTGTCATAAACTATTTCACCCCCGACAATAGTTGTTGTAGCCCAGCCAGTAAGGTTCCAGCCTTCAAAGGGACTCCAACGGCATTTGGTTAAAAGCTCCTCGCGCCGGACTGGACGGTATGTGTTTAAATCTACAAGCACTAAATCGGCATCGTAACCAGGTGCGATCGCTCCTTTATTAGGAATACCATAAGCTACAGCTACATTCTTAGACATCCAGTTCACAACTTGGGCAACAGTACACTTTCCCTCCATCGCCGCAGTTAGCATCAATGCTAGGGAAGTTTCCACTCCAGGCATTCCCGAAGGACTATTGGGGTATTCTTGAGCTTTTTCTTCTAAGGTGTGCGGCGCGTGATCTGTAGCGATGAAATCAATCACGCCATCGCGCAAAGCTTGCCAAAGGACTTCGTTATCGTGGGGCGATCGCAAAGGTGGATTCATCTGTGCTAAGGTACCAATCTTTTCATAAGCACTGGTGTTCAACAACAAATGCTGTGGTGTTACCTCTGCTGTTACCCAACTAGGTTTCTCCTGACGCAGCAAATCTGCTTCTTCGGCTGTTGACAAATGGAGAATATGCAGACGACGTTGATATTTTTGAGAAAGTTTTAATGCCAGTTGGGTTGCAAGCATTGCCGCTTGATTATCTTGAATTTGCGAGTGAACGGCTGGGTTGTGGATGTTGGCAAATTCTTGGCGGCGTTGATTGATTCTAGCTTGGTCTTCGGCATGAACGGCAATCAAGCGATCGCCTTTAGCAAATATCGCCTCCAATGCTGTTTCGCCATCAACCAGCAACTGACCGTGCATCGACCCCATGAAAATCTTAATTCCCGATGTTGGCTTTGCCAAAAGCAAATCTGGGAGATTCTCTGCTGTTGCCCCAATAAAAAAGCCATAATTAACCAAGCACTTTTGTGAGGCCCGGTCTAGCTTATCGTCTAAAGCCTGCTGTGTCGTTGTCAGGGGGCGCGTATTGGGCATTTCTAAAAATGTTGTGACTCCACCTTTAGCACATGCACAACTGGCGGTGAATAAATCTTCCTTGTGTTCTAGTCCAGGTTCCCGAAAATGTACCTGCGGATCGATAACTCCCGGCAACAAAGTTAACCCTTCTGCGTCAATTTCAGTGGCTAGTGGTGTTTGGGAGATTTCTGGCGCAACTTCGACTATTTGGCGATCGCGCGTCAACACATCCCCAATCATCAGTTCACCATTGGGTAAGACTATGCGAGCGCGGCGAATCAGTAAAATTTTTGGAGATGACATAGGGCTAACAAAGTTCACACAGGGAGCTATATATTACAGACAGACAACTATGATTTTAAGTTAAAGTTAGTCGCACTCTGAGTGTTAAATTTTTTGCCGCGCGTTAAAAAAAGTTTACTTTTAATCTATGAAGTACTCTGTCAATCAATTTGGGATTTGGGATTTGGGATTGACCTTATCCTACAAGGGATAAGGTTTGGGGATTTTAGGTTGTTTTCGCCTACCAGAGACCAGTCACAATCCTCAATCCAAAATCTAAAATCCACAATCTAAAATTGGTAGTCAGGATGCGAACATAATCAGGAAATTAAAATTTTCCCGTTAAGATTAACAGATAAAGTCTCACTAGGTGAGTTAATTACCTATATCTTTCCTTCCGTTAAGTAATTTCATGCAAAATCAAGTGCCTGATAACAACTCTAGTCAACAACCCGATAATTCCTGGATCGCAGAACTAGGTAGAACAATTGTATTGAGTATTATTCTAGCTCTGGGTATTCGTACCTTTGTTGCTGAAGCACGCTGGATTCCTTCTGGATCGATGGAACCGACTCTGCATGGTACGCCAAACCAGTGGGAAGCAGACAAAATCATTGTCGATAAATTGAAATATAAATTTGCTGACCCGCAGAGGGGAGATATTGTGGTATTTTCACCTACAAAAGAGTTACAAAAAGAACAATACCAGGATGCTTTTATAAAACGGGTGATTGGCTTACCTGGAGAACAAGTACAACTTAGAGATGGCAAGGTCTATATTAATAATAAACCCCTACCAGAAACTAATTATCTCAGTTCTGGCCAGACCACTGTAATTGATGTTTGCCAATCAGGGCCACAGCCACCTTTTTTGGCAAGACCCCAGACTATACCAACCGATTCATACTTGGTTCTAGGTGATAATCGTAACAATAGTTACGATGGACGCTGTTGGGGTGTTGTCCCCCGCCAAAATATTATTGGACGGGCTGTAGTTCGCTTCTGGCCTCTAAATCACATTGGGGGAATAGATAAATCGCCACTATATCCATAAATTAACAATATTATTAGGTGGATAAGTAACAAAAGAATTTTAGATTTTAGATTGGGGGCTGCTAAATCACCAATCTTTAATCCCAAATCTCAAATCTCAAATTGCTATGATGCCTTACCTAGCTAAGATTTTACTGTATCCAGTTAAATCACTGGATGGTATCGAAGTTGAAAAAGCTAGAGTTCTTGCCAGTGGCGCACTACAGCATGACCGCGAGTTGGCTATTTTTGACGAACAGGGTAAGTTTGTCAATGGCAAACGTCATGCTAAAATCCATTTACTAAGGGCGCATTTTACACTCCTCAATAGAACTATCTCGTTACAAATTCCAGGCGGCGACTCACAACAAATTTTTCACCTGGATGATAACCGGGAAGCCTTAGAAGCAACTTTAAGTGATTATTTTGGGTTTGCTGTCACATTAAGACAAAACTCTTTGATGGGCTTTCCTGACGATACACGCTCACCAGGGCCAACGGTAATTAGTACAGCAACGTTGACAGAAGTAGCTTCTTGGTTTCCCGGTTTAAGTGTAGATGAAATCCGCCGTCGGATGCGTGCCAATATCGAGATTGATGGTGTACCAGCATTTTGGGAAGATCGGCTATTTAGCGAACAAGGTGATTTAGTCTCCTTTCGAGTAGGAGATGTAGATTTTTTTGGGGTTAATCCATGCCAGCGTTGTATAGTCCCAACCCGCGATTCTTACTTAGGGGAAGCTTACCCAAACTTCCAAAAAATCTTTGCAACCCAGCGACAAGCAACTCTACCAAATTGGGTTGCTTCGTCGCCTTTTAATCACTTTTACAGATTGAGTGTTAATACCCAATTACCCCCATCGTCAGCCGAAAAAATTTTACAAATCAGCGATGAGGTTGACATACTTCTATAAGTAAATTAATATTTGGTTACAATAAAAAATACTAAGTAAATTTTTTTGCATTTTTTTTGTTTTTACTATGTATTTGGATGAAAATTTTAAAATTGTTGTAGGTGAATATAAGTTTTTGTAAGCAGTCCAGGGGTTTTGAGACTGGAAAATCAAGACCTCAGCAATTCAAAATTTAACTTGGGATTGGGTGCTAATGGCGACCAGAATTTTAGAATGGCATACTGGATGCTTATGGGTTAAATTTCAGTTTAGTGGAGCAAATGTACTGATACATTGTCGGCAAAACTAAGCAAATTAACCTGCGATGCCTACGACGGGCTATGACGCTTGAAGACTCGCTATCGGTGTCGCAAAGTTTGAAAATTCGGCGTTGGAGGAACTTAGCTATTTAGTAAATATAAGAACCGAATTCAGAATGCTTTTTTATACTCATTTTTCTTAGAGATGTCATAGTCAAAGCGATGACATACCAGATTTTTTTGGTATTAAATGTAGCTGATATGGCAAAAATGCCCCTAGTAGATGCTGGGGAAAAATTAAACAACAATGTTATCCAAACTTCGGCCTGTCAAATCTATTAATCGCTTAGTTGGCAAAGTTTATGCCAAGATGCCTCTGAGGTATGTTCTGATTGTGCCCTTTATATTACAAATTTTTGGGGCGGTGGGACTTGTGGGCTATCTTTCGTATCAAAACGGACACAAAGCGGTCAGGCAGCTTGCTACTCAATTAGAAAATGAAATCTGCGATCGCATTGAACAACATCTTGATAGCTATTTAACAACTCCGAAGCAAATTAATCAAATCAACTTAGATGCAATTGAACTAGGTTTGCTCAACCTTGCGGACTTTAAAACCACCGGAAACTACTTTTGGAAACAAATGCAGGTTTTCAATGTTGGCTACAATAGCTTTGCCAATCCCAAAGGTGAGTTCATCGGTATTGAACGCCTAAATAATGGCAAGCTGTTGATTAACGAAGTGAGTGAAAAGCATGGTATAGGGAAACTTTATATTTACAATTCACACCTGAAGGGGAATCGCCGCCAGCTTCAGCAAGTCAAAAATTACGATCCTCGTCTGGAAGCGTGGTATACAGATGCAGTCAACGCAGGTAAACCCGTTTGGAGTCAAATTTATCAATGGGAAGATAAACCAGAAATATTATCTATATCTTCTAGCTATCCTGTTTACAATAAAAATCATCAACTTGTTGGGGTAATTAGTGTTGATTTGATCTTGTCACAAATCAGCAATTTTTTAGCCAACTTAAATACTGAAAGACCCGGTAAAACTTTTATTTTAGAACGTTCCGGGTTAATAGTAGCTTCTTCTACTGAGCCCCCATATACTATCATTAATGGCCAAATAAAGCGTCGAGCGGCATTAGACAGTCAAAATTCTTTGATTCGACTTACAACCCAGTCTTTGATCGAACGCTTTGGCAATCTGAGATTTGTTGTGGGAAAGCAACAGCTAAGTTTTAACGCCGATGGAATGCGCTATTTTGTGCAGGTAAAAAGTTGGAGGGACGAACCGGGTTTAGATTGGCTAATCGTGGCGGTGATTCCCGAAGGCGAATTTATGGAGCAAGTTAATGCTAACACCCGAATCGTGATTTTGCTGTGCATAGTTGCTTTTTTGGTAGCTGCAAGAATTGGGATTTTGACCGCTCGCTGGGTAATTAAGCCGATTTTACAATTAAACACATCAGCTAAGAAAATTGCTCAAGGAGAATGGGAGCAAACACCAGAAATAAAGCGCTCCGATGAACTGGGGGAACTAGCCAAGTCATTTGAAACGATGGCAAAGCAACTCAAAGCATCCTTTAGTGTATTGGAAGCAAGAAATGCTCAGATGCAAGTCTTAAATGAGGCGCTATGTGAGAGTCAGAGTCAGTTAACTCAATTTTTAGAAGCCATACCAGTTGGTGTGTTTATTGCAGATGCTAAAGGTGAACCTTATTACATAAATCACATTGGGCAGCAAATTCTTGGTCAAGAAGCGATGTCTAATAACGAGCCACTAAGCATCTACGCACAAGTTAACACCAAAAAATTGTCACAGGTATATCAAATTTACCTTGCTGGGACAGATCAACTCTACCCCAGGGATCGCCTACCGATTGCGAGAGCATTACTTGGGGAAAGCAGCAGGGTGGATGATATAGAAATTCACCATTGTGACAAGATTATTCCCATTGAAGTTTTAGGAGAGCCAATCTATGATGAATCGGGGAATCTAGCTTTTGCGATCGCCACATTTTTTGACACCACCCAACGCAAACACACAGAAAAGTTATTAGCAGAATATAATCGCACCTTAGAAGCTCAGGTAAAAAAACGGACTGATGAGTTCCAGCAAGTTATTGAGCAACTGCAAACCACCCAAGAAGAACTGATTCAATCGCAAGCAATCGCCGCGCAGGAACAACAAGCAGCTATTCGTGAAGCAGCACGAAGCGCCGCCGCCAACCTCGCTAAAAGTGAATTCCTCGCTAACATGAGCCACGAACTGCGTACCCCACTCAATGCAATTCTTGGTTTCACCCAAGTCATGAGCCGAGATTATTCGCTATCTGGCGAACATCAAGAAAACTTGGCAATTATTAATCGTGCTGGCGAACATCTACTTAACTTAATTAACGACATTCTCGAAATGTCCAAAATCGAAGCTGGCAGAATTACATTAAATCTTAGTAGCTTTGACTTAATTCATCTATTAAAGAACTTAGAAGAGATGTTGCACTTGCGGGCTGCATCTAGAAATTTAGAATTAGTATTTGAATATCCCCAAGACATTCCTCAGTACATAGAAACAGACGAAAATAAACTGTGTCAAGTCTTGCTCAACCTCTTAGGAAATGCCATCAAATTTACTGATAGGGGAAGGGTAACATTACGGGTGAGACTGGGGACTGGGGACTGGGGAACTGAGGACAAAGAGGAAAGAGATAATAATTCTTCATTCTCCCCCTTATCACTTACTCCCCGCCCCTTTGCCTCTTCATCCCAATCCTTAATCTTCGAGGTAGAAGATACTGGTTGTGGTATTACCTCACAAGAAATTAACTTACTGTTTGAGGCTTTTGAGCAAACTGAAATCGGTAGAAAATGCCAGCAAGGGACGGGACTAGGTTTAGCGATTAGCCGTAAATATGTGGAACTGATGGGAGGAGATATTACTGTTAGCAGTATGCCTGGTATTGGTAGTACATTTGTTTTTGATATTCAGATTGCTTTAACTTGCCCCAGAGAAATCCCGACAAACCAAATTAAATATCAGATTCTCACTTTGGCACCGACTGAAAGAACATACCGGATCTTAGTCGTTGACGATTCTCAAGAAAGCCGTCTTTTATTAGTTAAAATTCTCACATCTCTAGGCTTTGAAGTCAGAGAAGCTACAGATGGTGCTGAAGCGATCGCTAATTGGGAATCTTGGCAGCCACACTTGATTTTTATGGATATGCGAATGCCTGTCATGGACGGTTATGAAGCCACAAGAACGATCAAGGCTAGAGAAATAGGGCATAGGGAAGCTAATACGTTGCGGAGGTTTCCTAAGTTGTACTCCTACAAAGAAGCAATAGGTGCGATCGGAAACGATCCTTCCGATCCATCCACTTTACGATTGCCAACAGCCCTAGCTCCTCCTTCCAACATCTCTGAGATAGAACAAGGTTGTTACAATAAACACACGATAATTATTGCTCTAACTGCTAGCGCCTTTGAGGAAGAGCGCCAAAAAATTTTATCCATTGGCTGCGACGATTTTATTCGCAAGCCATTCACACAGGAAGTATTATTGGAAAAACTGAGTCAACATTTGGGTGTAAAGTATACCAACAAAATAGAAAAAACAAACACAGCAGCCGTCGATAGAGCTACACAGAGATTTGTCAGTGTTGCTGAACTCCTCAGCCATCTATCACAAATGTCACCTGAATGGCTACAAAAGATCCACTATGCCGCAGCCAGCTGTAGCGATGAACTAATTTTAGAGTTAATCAAGCAAATTCCACCAGACAATGTTCAGGTTTTCCAAGTTCTTAGGGATTTAGCAAATAACTACCAGTTTGAAAAAATCATGGAATTGACTAAAACAAACGTAGAATGAATTACGAGCATTTAGACCCTGATAAAAAAGATATTTTGATTGTTGACGATATGGCGGACAACCTCCGGGTTTTGTCCTCAATATTGACAAGGGAAGGGTATAACGTTCGTAAAGCCTTGAACTGGCAAATGGCGCTGACCGCAACTCAAACAGTATTACCGGATTTGATTTTACTCGATATTATGATGCCAGAAGTAGATGGCTATGAAATTTGTCAGACCTTTAAAGCTTGGGAGCTAACAGCCGATATCCCGGTGATTTTTATTAGTGCTTTAGATGATGTTTTTGACAAAGTTAAAGCCTTTAAGGTGGGTGGTGTAGACTATATCACCAAACCTTTTGAGTTTCAAGAAGTTTTAGTGCGCGTGCAAAATCAACTGGCATTGAGATCGGCGCGATTAGAAATATTAAAACTAAATGTCGAATTGGAACATCGCGTAAAAGAGCGAACAGGGGAGTTAGAAAAAGCTCTCCAAAAACTCCAACAAGAAATCAATTCTCGGCAGAAATTGCAAAGTCAACTTCTAGATATAGCGCTGCATGATTCCCTGACTGGATTACCAAACCGAGTTTTGTTTATCAGGCGACTAGAAAATGCTCTAAATCGTGCCAAGCAAGAATCTAGTTATCAGTTTGCGCTACTATTTTTAGACTGCGATCGCTTCAAAGTTATCAATGATTCTCTTGGTCATTTGGTAGGGGATGAATTGCTGATAGCTATTGCTCGTCGCCTACAAGCATGTCTGATCCCTATAGATACTATAGCAAGATTAGGCGGTGACGAATTTGGAATCCTCCTAGAAAATATCACAGATATTAATATAGCAATCCAAGTTGCCGAACAGATTCTGCAACAGCTATCACTTGCTTTTAACCTGTCAAGATATGAAGTATTCATGAATGCCAGTATTGGTATTAGTTGGGGTAATAAAGATTACGATCGCCCAGAGTATTTACTGCGAGATGCTGATACGGCAATGTATCGAGCCAAGGCTCAAGGAAGAGGCAAATATCACGTTTTTAATCCAGCGATGCATCGGGAAGCAATTCAGCTTTTAGAGTTAGAAAATGACCTGCGAAGGGCTGTGGAAAGGCAAGAATTTCTCGTTTATTATCAGCCAATTGTTTCTCTGAATACAGGGAGAATTTCTGGATTTGAAGCCTTGGTGCGGTGGCAACATCCGACTCGCGGTCTGGTTTCTCCCATAGAGTTTATTCCGGTGGCAGAAGAAACAGGTTTAATTAATGCAATTAATAGTTGGGTATTACAGTCAGCTTGTCATCAACTCAGCATTTGGCAACATCATCCAGTCACACCAGAACCTCTAACTATGAGTGTCAATTTGAGTGCTAGATTATTTTTACAGCCTAATTTAGTAGAACAGATTGACCGAATGATTTATGAAAACAAAGTAAATCCTGCATATTTAGAATTAGAAATTACAGAAAGCGTAATTATGGAGAATACTAATGCAATTAAAATAATTCTTCAACAATTAAAACATCGAAAAATTAAGCTGATTATGGATGATTTTGGTACAGGATATTCCTCTTTAAGTTACCTCCACAGTTTTCCTTTTAATGCACTCAAGATTGACAAATCTTTCGTCAAACGGATGCAGGATAATCAAGAAAATATGGGGTTAGTACCAGCAATGATTGGTATTGCCAACTCAATGGGTATGAATGCGATCGCTGAAGGTGTCGAAACACAAGAACAGCTAGCTCAATTGAGAAGTCTAAACTGTAATTTTGCTCAAGGATATCTATTTTCTCAACCCATAAAACAACAATCGGTTCTTAAGTTGCTTGCCACAACACCTCAATGGTAGCTATCAAGTAGCATCCGATCAAAATTACCTTATTGATGATCGGCTAGATAATCTGTGCGTGCTATCTAATATACTGCTAGAAGCAGGCCATCAAGTTCGCAAAGCTCATAAATGGCCAATAGTTTGTGATAGTCGCTAGTCCTCTCCAGTCACCGTGGGAGTTAGACTATAAATATAACTATTATGGTGAAATTAATCAACAATTTTTAGGCAATTTCAAAAAAGCATTTACTATCCTCAATAATTATAAGCATAGCTTTTGATAATAATGCATTTTAATCAAATTAACCATCATAAAAAAAATATTTTGGTAGTCGATGATACTCCAGATAATTTGCGGCTTTTGTCGGCAATGTTGACTGCACAAGGTTTTGAAGTTCGCAAAGCCTTAAACGGTAAAATGGCACTGACTGCGTGTCAAATGGTTTTACCAGATGTGATTTTGCTAGATATCAATATGCCAGATATGGATGGCTATCAAGTTTGTCAACAGCTAAAAGCTGACGAGAAAACTTGCGAAGTTCCAGTAATTTTTATCAGCGCCTTGGACGATGTTGTAGATAAGGTAAAAGCCTTTGATGTTGGTGGTGTAGATTATATTGCTAAACCTTTTCATGGGGCAGAGGTTGTATTGCGAATTGAAAATCAGATTAATTTACGTTTGCTCCAAGTTAAACTGCAAGAAAAAAACTTTTTATTACAAGAGGCTCTTGATAACTTGAAATCCGCTCAAGTTCAACAAATTCAAAACGAAAAGATGGTGGCACTAGGGCAGTTAGTGGCTGGTCTGGCTCATGAAATTAATAACCCCATCAGTTTTATTTATGGTAATCTCGAATATGCGGGTCAATATGTGCAAGACCTAGTGAATATGATTGAGGTCTATCAACAAGAATATCCCAAACCTACACCCAAAATTCAGCAAATAGCCCAAGATATAGACCTAAATTTTATGATTCAGGATCTGCAAAACCTGATAGGTGCAATGTATAGAGGCTCCGATCGCATTCGGGAAATAGTTCTTGCGCTACAACACTTTTCTCGCCATGATGAAGCAGAGATGAAACGGGTAGATATCCATGAAGACATCGAAAATACTTTGGTGATGTTACAACATCGGCTCAGAGAAGCCGCAGACCGTCCGGCAATTATTGTAGTGAAAGATTATGGTAATTTACCCCTAGTCACTTGTTATGCAAGTGAACTAAATCAAGTATTCATGCATCTGTTGAATAATGCCATAGATGCAATAGAAGAGAGAGTGGGAAATCAAGATTCTAATCCTTATTCCCTAACGCCAATTGACGGTAGTTCCTCCACTTCGGGAGATCCCATCGCTTTTAGTGTCTCCCCAACTCTTCAAGATGCTCCTTCGCGTTGGGATAAGACTGTACTGCCTTCTGCACTTGGAGAAACCCCAAAACCGCAGTGGCTTCTTCCTACTCCCCAAATTCGGATTCACACAGAGGTGACAGACTTTAATATGGTGAAAATTGCGATCGCAGATAATGGCCCTGGTATAGATGAGTCGTTGCGATCGCGTTTATTTGAACCATTTTTTACCACAAAACCTGTGGGCAAAGGTAGTGGGCTAGGATTATCTATTAGCTATCAGATTATCGTCCAAAAACACCGAGGAAATATTACCTGTGCTTCTCCTGTTGGGCAAGGAGCAGAATTTGCGATCGAAATTCCCATCGAGCAACCTGAGCGTTAGCCTACAGCAAACTCAGTAAATTGCCGTTTGAAGTTCGGCAGCTATAATTTTCTCTGCACAAAGGTCTATGTACATATCCAATCCCCAGTCCCCAGTTTCCAATCGCCAATCCCTAATTCAGGAAATCCGGACTTTTTATTGATTACAGACTACTATTTTTAGTCGCATAAACGCATAATAGAAGTGTGACTGATTTGTTCGTCCCTTTACAATCTCTCAAACAAGGTAACTGGTTCAAGCTCATCTGCGGAGCTAGCTTCCAGCATTTACCGGCAGTCAGAAATTTAACCTTAGCCTATACTTTGGCGGGCGCTGACTGCATAGATGTTGCAGCTGATCCAGCAGTGATTGCAGCAGCGCAAGCTGGGCTACAAGTAGCTAAAACTCTTGCTAAGGATGCCCAAAAGCGAGGCTTTAACTACAAAGGCAACTCGCCCTTTTTAATGGTCAGCCTGAATGATGGAGAAGACCCCCATTTTCGCAAAGCAGAATTTAACGCTACTGAGTGTCCTAAAGATTGCCTTAGACCCTGTGAACGGATTTGTCCGGCACAAGCGATCGTGTTTGACAGTATCAAACAAGACTTTTCGGGAGTAGTTTCCGAAAAGTGTTATGGCTGCGGTCGTTGCATCCCAATTTGTCCTTATGGTATAATTTATACAGCTTCGTATGTGACAACGCCAGGAGCGATCGCGCCATTAGTAATGTCAACAGGAGTAGATGCCGTAGAAATCCATACACAAGTAGGGCGGTTGGCAGAATTTCAGCGATTGTGGCAGGCAATTTCACCATGGGCCGATCAATTAAAAGTTCTAGCTATCAGCTGTCCCGATGGCGAGGGGATGACTGATTATCTAAGAGCAGTGTATGACCTGATTGCCCCACTCAAAAGTGCTTTAATTTGGCAAACCGACGGTCGTCCTATGAGTGGTGATATTGGTGATGGTACTACAATAGCCGCAGTGAAATTAGGGCAAAAAGTTTTGGCAGCCAAATTACCGGGATATGTGCAGTTAGCAGGCGGCACAAATAGCTATACCGTTGCTAAGTTAAAGGCAATGGGACTGCTGAAGGGAGGGGGACAAGGGAGAGGGGG
>NZ_NOLK01000113.1:0-26056 GCF_002245985.1 Nostoc sp. 'Peltigera membranacea cyanobiont' 232 | reverse complement strand
AGATGATGTTGTTTCCGTAGATTAAGGAACCTGCTACGGGTTCGCGGATACCATCGATGTCTACTGGTGGTGCGGCGATGAAGGCGACTACGAAGCAAGCGGTGGCGGCTAGCAAGGTGGGGATCATAACTACGCCGAACCAACCGATGTAAATCCGGTTGTTGGTGCTGGTGATCCATTCACAGAATCTATCCCATACGTTGGCGCTTTCGCGGCGTTGTAAGGTTGCTGTCATTGTTTTATAAGTGCGGTTTGTTGTTTATGAATCAGGCTCGTCTGTCTTTGCCTGTGAATACACTATAGACTTCTTTACAATTTTTAATCAAGTTTTATTACTTCAGTAAAGCTGATAAAATCTATTAGTTTTACTTATTAAAATGCAAGTAACCAAGTCAGGATACGCCCAAGCTGTCTTTTGTCTGACATCACTATATATAGCTGGGGGCTGGGGACTGGGTGAAAAGTCTTTTTGTGTCTAAGTTGTATCATCTGTTGATGTCCTGACCACCTTGGCTGTTGCTATATATATAGGATTCCGATTTGATTTCTGAAAACATACTGAAATTGGAAAGCCTATTTTATAAGGGTTTCATCTGAAATCTTCTTCAAAAATCAGATATGAGTCCTATATGTTATGGAAATTCTGATTCTATTGCCTACCAATCTGGGAATAATAGCTTTGTATATTACCGCTATTCCAAAAAAAATTAACCCTCGGCTTACCACTGGGGGCTTCTTTTGTTTGGCAAAATGGCATATCTATAAATTAGACGGTTGCTATGGTATTTGAGTAGGATACATTCCATGCGAAAAAGTACTGACTTGCATTACCCCTGGCTAACTACCAGGGGTTTTTATTGAAAGTTTTACTGAGATATTTAGGAATCCGGTTTGATTTCTGAAAAGATACGTAGGGGAGCCAGTCGTGTGGGCGGGTTTCCCGACTTGAGCGGTAGCGACGCAGGAGCGTCATTGGCGTTGTGTTAGCGACAGCGTAACGCACCAAACCCTTGATAATGGTGCGTTACGAACTTCGTTCTAACACACCCTACATACCTAATTTTGTTCAAAAATCAAATAGAAGTCCTATTGCACCATTCTGAATAACCGTAAGATTAGCCGCTTGGTATGAGTTGATTCTAGAATTCCGTACTTTTCTCAATTAATAAGGGACAGCGATTTTTCTTCAATCAGGGAAGTGTCAATATAGGCTTATATCGGAGTAAAAAAATCAAGTGCAACGAATTAACTATGATAGAAGCTAAAAACGTAATTGGTGGAAACCTAGAAGCCTGCTGCACTTCTCCTATGACTGGGTTTTACCGCGACGGTTTTTGTCGCACAGGCGGTCAGGATTTCGGGTCGCACGTCGTATGTGCCGAAGTGACCTTAGAATTCCTGGAGTTCACTAAATCGCAGGGGAACGATTTAAGTACACCTGTTCCTGATTTTAATTTTCCTGGATTGAAGCCTGGCGATCGCTGGTGTTTGTGTGCTTCTCGCTGGCAAGAAGCCCTCGAAGCTGGCGTTGCACCACCCGTCATCCTCTCTGCAACCCATGCTAGAGCTTTGGAAGTGGTTTCTCTAGATGAATTGAAACAACATGCTGTAACTTCTTCTTGAATTGGGAATTGGGAATTGGGAATTGGGCATTAGTTATTCCCTCACACTCCAAACTCTTGTACAGACGCGATTCATCGCGTCTCTCCTAACTAACTGGAACTTCCACAGGTAGCTTTAATAAACTGGCAACCATCGCAATTAATTTAGTGGGGTCTATTGGCTTAGATAAATGCTGCTGAAACCCTGCTGAAAGAGCTTCTAAGCGGTCTTCCTCTCGTGTGTATGCTGTTAAAGCGATCGCTGGAATACATCCACCTTTTTCTGGTTCTAAAGAGCGGAGTTTGCGAATCAGTGTATAACCATCTTGCTCTGACATACCAATGTCGCTAATCAGGATATCTGCTTTTGCTTGTTCAAGTACTGCTAGCGCTTCATCAACTGATGCTACTGCAATGGCAAATGCCCCATACTCCTCAAACATAAAACTGAGAAAGTTACGGGTATCTGCTTCATCATCTACAACTAAAACCCTTAATCCAGCAAGAGGTGTCGATGCCACAGAAGAAGAAATTTCTCCTGTGGCTTCTCTATTTCCCCTATTACCCCGATTGTCTTGTAGCAGTGGCAGTTTCACAGTGAAGGTTGCTCCTTGTCCAGTGCCTGGACTTTGGGCAAATATTGTACCTTTATGCAGTTCCACTAAATGACGGACGATCGCTAGTCCTAGTCCTAATCCATTGTGCGATCGCGTTGTAGTGCTGTCTGCTTGCCGGAAACGCTCAAATACTTTCGGTAAAAACTCGGAACTTATGCCAATGCCTGTATCGCTTACTTGAATTTGGGCGTATTTTTGAGTTGTTTGTTGTTCTTCACTCCAGACTACTGACAGATTCACTTCTACCCTGCCGCCTTTGGGGGTAAACTTAATGGCATTAGTTAGTAGATTCCATACTATTTGCTGTAACCGCGCTGGATCGCCATAAACTGACCCTACCGAAGTATCTAACATAGTATTGAATAAAATTTCTTTTGGCTCTGCTAGGGGACGCACTGCTTCTAAGGCTGCCTCCATAACCGAGATGAGATTCACCGCAGATACATTTAACCGCAACTGTCCGCGGATAATCCGGGATACATCTAAGATATCCTCAATTAGTTGCATCTGAGATATAGCATTGCGTTCAATCGCTTCTAGAGCGCGGGAAGTGGCTTTGTCGTCAAGTTTCTTAGAGCGGAGAATTTTTGACCAGCCCAGCATCGAGGTTAGGGGTGTGCGGAGTTCGTGGGAGAGAACGGCGAGAAACTCATCTTTCATCCGATTTGCTGCTTCTGCTTCTTGTCGTGCGGTTTGTTCTCGAATTACTTGAGCGCGGACTTCTTCTGCTTGCTTCCGTTCAGTAATATCTTCGAGAGTGCCGACATATCCCAGCAATTCCCCTTGACCGGAAAGCATCGGTGATGAGCGAACCTGAACCCAACGGACGATGCCTTGAGCAGTTTGAAAGCGAAACTCTTCTGAGTAGTCACGGCCATAATAAATGTAGGTAGACCAACTGGCAACTGCTTGTTCTCTATCTTCTAGATGAACAGATTCTAGCCAGCTTTTTTCTAAACTCTCTGCTGCTTTCAAGCCACAAATTGCTTGGTAGCGAGGATTTGTATATCTACATCCTCCTTCAGTATCAATTTCAAAAATGCCGACGGGTGAAGAGGTACTCAGCGATCGCAATCGTTCTTCACTTTGCCTGAGTTCGGCATTGACGGCTACTAGTTGTGCAGTTTGTAGCTTGACGGCTTCTGTTTTCTTAAATAGTTCTACGAATACTGTGACTTTGGAAGTCAAAATATTGGGATCTAATGGTTTAAGTAAATAATCAACTGCACCCAAGGCATAGCCTTTAAACAGCATTTGGTCGCTGGTACTAAAGGCGGTAAGAAAGATAATTGGGGTATGACGCGATCGCCCCCGATTCCGAATTAAGGTAGCAGTTTCAAAGCCATCCATCCCTGGCATTTGCACATCTAGCAAAATCACTGCAAAGTCTTGATGTAACAGACACCTCAAAGCTTCTTCCCCAGAAGTAGCTCTCACCAAATTCTCTCCCAGTTTTTCCAGGATTGCTTCTAGTGCTAGCAAATTTTCTAGTTTATCATCCACTAGGAGGATGTTTACTTTGGGTTCCATCTGCATGGGTTTATTTCCGTGATGAGTGACAAAGCTTGACCATTTGGGAAGCAATGTTTGAGAGTGTCAAAATCCAGTCTACTGTAACAGCAGAAATTGCTGCTTCTGGCATAATATCGCTCTCAGCTGTGGCAGGTTCTTGTACGATAGTTATTCCTCCCCGCGCTTTTATTTTCTTAAGACCTTGCATACCATCTTGATTTGCTCCTGTCAATATTACACCAATAACTTGCTCGGTGTAGACATCGCCTGCTGACTCAAACAACACATCAATAGATGGTCTGGCATAAGAAACTGGCTCATCAGTCGAAAGAGCAAAGTGACCTGGTTCAACCAATAAGTGATAATCTGCTGGAGCTAGATAGATATGTCCTGGTAGTATTTCTTCTTTATCTTCCACTTCTCGAATCGGTAATGAAGTAGATTCTTGCAATAACTCCTGGAGTGTGTTGTTAGATTCCTTGTGACGGTGTTGCACGATCGCGATCGGCACTAAGAAGTCTGCTGGTAACTTCCCCAGAATAATTTTTAATGCTGATAATCCGCCTAAAGAAGTACCAATCACCACAATTTTAAACGACACTTGTTTAGTCCTCACAGGAAGCATCTCAATGAGTGCAAATATACCTGGCGCTTAGAGTTCGCAGTTTATTTTGCACGCAAACTCAAGGAACTTGAAACCGAGGTCAGTGGGTTTTGTCTGTATAGCCATGAATGACCTTCGCCAAGGCTACACCTTGATTTGCATTTATACAAACTATCCAAAATTATATGTTTTTGTCATCAGCATTACAATTAAAGATTTTATCATTGTGAAATACTTGACAGAAAAATATTTTATTTAGGGGCTTTTTAATCTTAATTAAATGCCAGAATCGCTACATTATAGAAATACTTTTTAGCTAAATAGCTAACTTTTAAAACTTTAATTATTATTGTTTTGACAATTCACAAAAATTTACTTAAGCTAAAAGATAGGTTAAGCAAATCAATAAACAACAGCAATTTTTTTAGCTCCACCAAGAATTGCTGCTACAGACTATTGGCATGAGGAAATTAATCACAATCACAATTATTCCCTGTAGGTAAGCTCACGAGATTTAGCTGCAAAAAGCTAAGACATGATTAAGCGTATTGCACCGCGCACATATTGAACATATTCCGGTCAATTATGGATGGATACTTGTGATGATATTACCCGCATTTCTCACAAGCTTCAGGCGTTTGATAGAGCAGAGGGGCAGAGGGGCAGAGGGGCAGAGGGGAAAGAACAAGGCACATTGAACTCTCCCCTGCTCCCCTGCTCCCCTGCTCCCCTGCACAAGCACGGGCTTTGAGAGGTGTGGTGAGAAATCCGGGGTTAGGTAGGGTTGAAATCCACGTTACAAAACTGGATTACAAATTACGTTAGCGTCGCGTTAGCGAGTATTCGTTCGCTTTTAGCGTCTTGTAGAGAGCGTCATTACGAATTATTTTAGTCTGGCGCATCTGAGTCTGAACCAGCATCACGCTGTATAGAAGGTGAACCAGAACCACGAATCACTAGTTTGCCCATACCCCAAGCTAAACCAAAAGTTGCTAATGTTCCGATTAGCCCAGCTAAGGGAGTGGCGATCGCTTCTGGCACTCCTCTGAGAGCATATTCATTAAAAATGCCATAGAAGGGTAATTTCTGAGCGGGTTTCTCTCCAAGTTCTTTGCTATCAAACTTTAAGTCTTTGGAAACTCTATCTAGCCCATCTGGATTTTTACTAGCTAGTGGCGAAAGGAAAATTGCAATCAACAGGGCTATACCTAAGCCAGCGATAACAAAAGCGCGGTTGCGCGATCGCGAGAGGTTGCTACTCATTCAATACACACCTTTTAATAACGAGAGACTGGACGAGACATAGGTGATTTTGTCTGACGGGGTGGATCGTAAAATAAATCAGGTCGAGTCCGCCAAATAAAGTTGAGTGCTACCACGGTAATCAGCGCCTCGCCAATACCAATTAGGACATGCCAAGAAGCCATCGCTGTCAAACCTACCGCCAGAGGAACCGTTCCAGACACAGCTAGTTCTAAGGCACACACAACTGAAGCTACTACTACGCTTGTCCAAGCAGCGATCGCCGCACCAATTGTCATACCTCGCAAGCTATCGCGCCCAGTAGCAAATCTGATTGTGCGATAGAGATAGTAACCACCAAATGTACCGATTAATCCCATATTAAAGATGTTGGCCCCTAAAACTGTCAGTCCACCATCTTGAAATAGAACCCCTTGCACGATAAACACTGCAACCATAACTAACGAACCAGCCCAAGGGCCTAATAAAGCTCCGGCTAGGGTTCCGCCTAAAAGGTGTCCAGAAGTGCCTCCTGGAATCGGGAAATTGATCATTTGCGCTGCAAAGATAAAAGCTGCACAAACTCCCATTAAAGGTACTGCTCGTTCTTGGTATTCTGCTTGCGATCGCTTAATAGCTAGTGCAATTAAAGCAACAGCAATTATCCAGGTGACTAGGATAACGGGTAAGTTCAAGAAGCCATCTGGAATGTGCATGGCTAGATGCGGCTGTATTACCCAGTACAGCCAGCCGAAGGACGAAGCACCCATAAATGGTATTGTTTCCATATTTAAGAAGTGTTCTTTGCAGCCAGATTTATTTAAGAGTCCAGTTGTCTAGTAGACCATGTATTCTCTAGAAACTTCAATCCACTAGGGGGGTATATTAAATACAATTCCGATTGATAGTATTATTGTGTTCGCGGTTTTGATGCTTTAGCGATAGTGATATAGTTAACTCCAATCGGTTCTGATGGGGAGTAGCCATTGGACGCAAGGGGGAAAGTCCGGTGTAAATCCGGCGCTGTCCCGCAACTGTGAGCCAAAATTAGGTGAGTCAGGATGCCCGCCGATGGGAACCAATTCGTTTACATAAATCTGCGAGGTACAGGTTATGAAAAGAAAAAAACAGGCGTTAGTCAGTCTAACCCTGATGGCAGTTATCAGTTTTTACTTGGTAGTTGGTTTACCCAAACCCGCTTATGCCATGCACATTATGGAAGGTTTTTTACCAGTGCAGTGGGCAATTTTTTGGTGGATTGTGGCATTACCATTTTTTCTATTAGGATTGCGTAGTCTGACTCGCATTACCCAAGCGAACCCGGAACTAAAACTACTACTGGGCTTGGCTGGTGCTTTCACTTTCGTGCTGTCAGCCTTGAAAATCCCTTCTGTAACAGGTAGCTGTTCTCATCCTACAGGGACGGGGTTAGGTGCGGTGCTGTTTGGCCCTCTCACCATGACGGTTTTAGGTAGCTTGGTATTGTTGTTTCAAGCTTTGTTACTGGCGCATGGCGGCTTGACGACGCTGGGTGCAAATGCTTTTTCGATGGCGATCGCAGGGCCGTTTGCAGCTTACTGGATATATAATCTGACAATGAAGTTGGGTGGTAAACAAAAAATTGCCATATTTCTCGCAGCTGCGATCGCAGATTTACTCACCTACGTTATCACTTCTATTCAACTCGCCCTAGCTTTTCCTGCCCCCGTTGGTGGATTTATCGTTTCATTTACCAAGTTCGCCGGAATTTTTGCCATAACTCAAGTTCCCTTAGCAATTAGTGAAGGATTGCTAACTGTATTGGTATGGAACTGGCTGCAATCTTATAATCCTCAAGAATTGGAACTGTTGCAATTAATCAAGCGAGGAAATGGTAATGAGTCAATCTAAAAAAGGGTTGAGTAACTGGCTGTTGGTAGTAGCTGTTTTAGCCTTAGCAGTTGCACCATTAATATTTGTGCGGGGTGGGGAATTTGCCGGTTCTGATGACAAAGCTGAAAAAGCAATTACTGAAATCCAGCCTGGATATAAACCTTGGTTTAAATCATTTTTTGAACCAGCTAGTGGAGAAATAGAAAGCTTATTATTTGCTTCGCAAGCAGCTTTAGGTGCTGGAGTAGTTGGTTATGCAATTGGGTTGTATAAAGGACGTTCCCAACAAAAACGTGAAGAATGAGCCTGCAATTAGACAGTTTAGCTTACACTAATCGACTGCGAAGATTGCCACCAGAACATAAAATAATTTTTGCATTTACTACTCTTGCTATTTCCCTTACAACCCATCCACTAGTGCAAATTTTGATGACGCTTTGGATGGGGATTTGGACAGTTATTTATGCAAAAATTCCGGCTGGTGTTTATTTTCGGTTGTTAATGTTCACCATAGTTTTTTGTTTGACAAGTTTACCAGCCTTAATGGTGAATGGAGTTGCAATTGCTGATTTGTCCAAGGTGCAATTAGACTCGTGGTATGGATTAACTCTCGGACACTTCTATATTTATATCAGTCATAGTGGCAGTATCCAAGCATGGGGAATTTTAACCAGAGCATTAGCTTCTGTTTCTTGCTTATATTTTCTCATGTTAACTGTCCCTTTCACGGAGATATTACAAACTCTGCGTTACTTACGATTTCCTGTGCTTTTAAGCGATTTGTTATTACTAATGTATCGGTTTATTTTCATTCTGCTAAATACAGCTACCGAATTGTTGACAGCCCAAAATTCACGTGGTGGCTACCGTACTTGGCGTAGTGGAATGAAAAGTTTAGCACTACTAATCGGACAACTATTACAGCGAACCTTACAACGATATAGTCAGTTCTCTCTCGGACTGGAATCACGGGGTTTTGTGAGTGAATTTCGAGTTTGGCATCCCCGCCGTTATCATCCTCAAGGACGATATATCATCGAAGCTATTTTCGGCTGTGTAGTATTAATAGGATTGGACTTTTGGCGGAATGCAGGAATATTTACTCGAATTTGAGCAGGTATATTACACCTATCCAGTAGCACAGCAATCAGCTTTGAATGGTCTAACACTGAAGATTCCATCTGGCAAAAGATGTGCATTAATTGGGCAAAATGGCTGTGGTAAAACTACACTGTTTTTATTAGCTAATGGTCTATATAAACCTAATTCTGGTATTGTCCGTTGGCGCGGTGAACCGTTAAGTTATAACCGAAATTATCTTAGCAGCTTACGGCAAAAGGTGGGGCTAGTATTTCAAGATCCAGAACAACAATTAGTAGCTTCTACTGTTGAAGAAGATATATCTTACGGTTTGTGTAATTTGGGTTTACCAGAATCTGAAATTAAAGACCGAGTAGAACAAGCATTAATTGAATTTGGGCTGACTGCTTTAGCAGAAAGACCAGTACATCATCTGAGTTTAGGGCAAAAGAAGCGAGTTTCTATAGCAGATGTGATGGTACTGCGGCCAGAACTTTTGGTGTTGGATGAGCCAACAGCTTATTTAGATATCAAACATACTCGTAACTTGATAGCAACGATGAAAAAAATTCATCAAGATGGCACTACTTTATTGATGGCAACCCATGATTTAGATTTAGTCTATCGATGGGCAGATTGGGTTTTTGTTATGGATAAAGGGCGACTGATGATAGAAGGCAAACCACAAGATGTATTTAGTCAGCGTCAA
The DNA here is from genome assembly GCF_002245985.1 of Nostoc sp. 'Peltigera membranacea cyanobiont' 232. Taxonomy (NCBI): domain Bacteria; kingdom Bacillati; phylum Cyanobacteriota; class Cyanophyceae; order Nostocales; family Nostocaceae; genus Nostoc; species Nostoc sp. 'Peltigera membranacea cyanobiont' 232. The sequence continues at coordinate 16,819 of NZ_NOLK01000113.1, read as the reverse complement.
CTTTTATCGGAGTTAGAATTGGGTGTACCATTTATATATGAAATGTTATTTGATGGGCTATCTGCTGAGGAGGAAGTAGTAATAGAACGAGTGCGACAGCGAATATTAGAGCAATTTCGGAATGTCCTGTGAGCATTAACGGTGATGAAATTCAACCTCTTTCTCCAGAATCTTAATATCATAACTACCAAAGAAATCGTGGCCTAGTAAGCCGATACTTGCTTTTGGTGCGATCGCTACCTGAAGATTATTAGCTGTAACTCCACCGACTGCAACAGATTTTATCTTACTGGTTGGAAATTCTACCTCGCTACCATCGGCAATTTGAGCTTGCATAGTACCTGTAGCCTGGAGTTCAAGTGTATTCGCCATACTTTGAGTGATAATGGTTCCACTAGCACCTGTGTCTACAATCATTTCAAAGGTTTTTTTGTTATTGAAGGTAACGTCAATCACAGGAGTTCCGCCAAAGCGGCGTTTGATTGAGACTCGAAAAACTCTGTCGTCTGAAGGTGCGGCGATATTACCACAAAGCCTTTCTAATCCAACAGTTTTACCAGAGGAAGTTACCATGTAACATGCTCCTGGATCGTCAGCTATTGCCTGATGAGAGAATGCTAAAAATATTAGTGTCGGGATTAGTGTGTAGGCATAGCCTGTCGTAGACATCGCAGCTAGGTTAACCGTCTTAATCCAACGCCTATAAGCATTCTTCATATTATATTTATCTCCAATTTTGCTGATATTCTTTAATAGATAAATTTATTATAATAGCTATAACAATTGGTACTGCAAACACATATCTTCCATAAAAAACACAACTTTTATGAAATTATCTTTCACAAACTTCAAATATATGGAATTATTTTAGTTATCATTTTTAATTAATATATTATCTCTAGTATATATACATAACTTTTGTCCTCTAAAGCTAGTTAGTGAAGTTTTTTATTTATGTGTCTCCATCAGATAAAATGGCATTTTACTCAATACATCTTACCTATAATTACTGATTGATAAATTAAAGATTAGATAAAGACATGATAAAACTACTTAGAGGATGTTTGAAAAGTCCTTAGTGATGTATCAAATACTTTTAGATCCCCCTAAATCCCCCGAGAAATTGGGGGACTTTGATTCCGGTTCCCTTAAAAAGGCAGGGCTGATTCATTCCATTTCAAACAGGATTTGTCAAGATGGTTAGCGAGAAAATTGTAAGTGAGGGTGACGAGAAGATGAACTTTTAAGCACTTGAACAACAGTAAAATTGTTCATTTTCTTGGCACGCTGGTAACAAAATAATCAATTTTAAATCGCTAGAACCCTTGATATTTAACGCTCTTTAGGGAATGAAACAGCCCTGCTTAAAAAGGGGGGTTAGGGGGGATCGCTAAGTACCTAAAATCACAGCGAAATACTTGTTCATTCGGGAGCATCCCAATTTTGCCAAAATAAAATTTGTAGTGGGAGCATCTTGCTCCCTAATCTCCAGGAAGCGGGCTAGAAGCCCGCACTACCAAAAAATAAATTTACACATTTGGGATGCTCCCGTTCATTCATCCTCTTAGAGCAGATTCAATCTGGCATCCTAAGAAGTTAGATAAGATACATTTTTGAGCTTATTCAAAGGTTGCGGCTGTATGTACAGCAGTTGCGATCGCATTTTTAACGGCAATATCTCTCTGTTCTAAGATGATATTTTCACTCACAGTCCGCCCAGCGACTACACCGCAAATAGCAGCAGCAGCAAAATTATACACACCTGCCATCTTAAATAGCGTGCCGCATTCCATCTCATAATTCAAGATATTCAAGCGCCGATATTCTTCTGTAATACCATGCAGCGATCGCATTAAATTTGGATTCGCTGAATCAGTGCGTTCCTGTCCTTCGTAAAAAGTATCAACTGATGCAGTAATTCCGATGTAATGTTCAACCTTTAATTCTCGTGCAGCTTTAACTAAAGCAACTGTCAAAAACGGATCGGCTGCGGCTGGATACTCCACAGGTGCAATGTCATAAGCTGCACCTTGGCGACATAATGCTGCACTGCTAATAACAACGCTACCAACTGGTATATAAGGTTGAATTGAGCCGCAAGTTCCAATGCGAATAATTTGTCGGATTCCTACTTGGATTAACTCATTGACCACAATACTCAATGAAGGCGCACCCATACCACTAGTAGCTGATAAGATGCTGCGACCATTAGGTAAGTATCCCATGTAGCTATTGAGTCCGCGATTTTCTGACAATAAGCGGATATCTTGGAAATAAGTTTGGGCAATTAGATGCGATCGCTCCGGGTCGCCAGATAATAAAGCAATGCTGGGAGGCGATGAACCTAAATCATCTTGTCCAAAACCAATGTGATAAAAGCGTTGATTTGGCATTAAATTTTAGATTTTTGATTATTTTATTTACTAACCGTTTTTACCTCTCCATATAAGATGCCATTGGTCATATAAATAAAACGGTGGAATAATCTTTTGGCGAATTTCTGCCATTTCTTCGGAGCGGTTAATACTTTGCATCAGATAACCACTTTCAAAGAGAAGTTCATGAACTTCCTCATATTTATAAGCAGATTGAAAGCCAAGATGAACATATAGGTTCTTAATAAAATTATTGGCTACTAATAAACTGCCTGTAAATTCAACAAGATAATTTAGTTCACCATAAATAGCGCTAGGATGAGCCACAGGCGTATCTCGACGAGAAGGTAAGACACCCAGAAAATCTTTTGCTTTCCCTTGTTTTGCAAGTTTCTCTTTTAGGCTGAGAGAGATAATTAATTCTTTTAAGTAAAGTGTCTCTTCTATTACCTTATAAGTACAACAATAGCCTCGCCAACAAGCTGTTGTACCCCATTGAGGAGAAAAACCGTGTTGCGTTGGATCAAATAATCCCACACCATCCACACCTGCAATGGAGAATATTTGACTTTTATAAATTAATTGATCGCTAATTTGACCAGTCATCTTTTGTTTTTATACCATAATTTACGCAACTGCAAGCTTGAGGCGATCGCAATCATATCATCTGCGATTAAACACAAATCACCTGCGATCGCATTGTGCCAGTTGCGTAAGTCCTGATAAAATTGCTTACACAAACATGAATTCTGAAGACTGGCAATATTCAAAGCTGTGATGTTGAATAGCCCGTTATAGACATCGCTTCTCTAACTGCCAAGGTATTATGTAGTCGAATACCGTGCAGTATACAGCTTGAGGTTTTGCATGAAAGTAGCAGTCTTCAGTACAAAAGCCTACGATCGGAAGTTTTTGTCAGCTGCAAATTCTCCCCCACAACACGAATTAGTATTTTTTGAACCCCGTTTAAATCGGGATACTGCTATCCTCGCCGCCGAATTTCCGGCGGTTTGCGTATTTGTACACGATCGGGTTGATGCCCCAACTTTAGAGCTTCTCGCCTCACAGGGAACTCGGTTGGTTGTCCTTCGCTGTGCAGGGTTTAACAATGTAGATTTACAAGCCGCAGCAGATTTAGGAATTACCGTTGTGCGTGTTCCCGCCTATTCACCCTATGGAGTAGCAGAACATGCTGTAGGATTGATTTTAAGTCTGAATCGCAAAATTCATCGGGCTTATAACCGTGTCCGAGAAGGCAATTTTTCCCTAGATGGACTGTTGGGATTTAATTTGCATGAGCGCACAGTGGGGATTGTTGGCACCGGCAAAATCGGTCTGATTTTAGGACAGATTATGAAGGGGTTTGGCTGTAAATTACTCGCTTATGACGTTTATCGCAATCCCGAATTGGAGGCGCTAGGTGGAAAGTATGTAGAACTACCTGAGCTATTTGCCAACTGTGATATTATCTCTCTACATTGCCCCCTGATTCCTGAAACGCATCACTTGATTAATGCTGAGGCTATAGAACAGATTAAGCCAGGCGTGATGTTAATTAATACTAGTCGAGGTGCGCTGATTGATACCCAAGCAGTGATTGAGGGATTGAAGTCTGGTAAGATTGGCTATCTCGGTGTGGATGTCTACGAACAAGAATCGGAATTGTTTTTTGAGGATTTGTCTGGCGAAATTATTCAAGATGATATTTTCCAACGTCTGACAACGTTCCCCAATGTACTCATTACTGGACATCAAGCTTTTTTTACAGCAGAAGCACTCCACAATATCGCAGAAACAACTTTTGCTAATATTGCTGATATTGAAAATGGTCGTCCTTGTACCAATGAAATTCGCGTTCAACAGCCAGCTTAGGTAAGGTTTGGCGATCGCTCATCTGTATTTTCATTCTGAACGATAGGCAAGGCGAAGACTTTGGACTAAAATCACCAGAGATGCGATCGCCATCAACCCGCCCCAAAACCAGTAAGGTAAAAGCAAATATCGCTGCATTTGCGCTGTATCAGAGAGTCCAAGGGGGCCGGCAGAACTACTAAATAGATAATCGAGTTGATGGAACGTACTTACACAAGCTTGTACACCCAGGAATTGAATGGCAAATCCTTGCGCCCAGCGAGGTGCTTTCAGGGCGATACCCAAGATTATTAAACCCAACAAGGGAATTGCTACCAATCCAAACCAGGAACGTACCCAAATTAATGTGGATAATAGCAAAAAACTCCCTAATATTTTTAAACAGAGGGTTGCTGCTGTAAAACTGCGGGAAGCTAGAATCAAAGCCGCACCAGCAAGAGGCGGCCCCATTGGGCCTGCTGCTGCCACCATTGCCGGGCCAATTGGCCCCAATAACGACCGGATGCCATAAGTTGCAACACCAGAACCATTGCTAAAAATCTGTAATTTCTGAAACTGCCCTCCTAATAAGAGTGCCATTAAGCCGTGACCCATTTCATGAAACCAGGTTGCCAGAATTGTAAATGGGTATAAGATATAATCACCTCCTGGTACTTGCCACAGTAAAGCTGTTGCGATCGCTGCTGCAATTAGCCAGGTTAGCCCCATGCGTTCAACAACTGGCGGGGCTTCTTTGGTAAGCAAGGGTTCAAAATTTTTGCTTGGTTCCCTCATAAGTCACTCTATTTTGGATTTTAGATTTTAGATTTTAGATTTTCTGGAAAATTCAAAATCTAAAATGGACAGTGTATTTTCTCTATCCTAGTGTACTTAAACTGATAAGCATTTAAATTACATATAGTCAATAGCTAAAATAGTTGCTGTGCTTGGATTTATTTTTTAATCAAAACCAACATCAGTAAGCAAGATGAGAAATTGCTAGGCGGTAAACATATCCAAGATAAGCTCTTGAATAAAATCGTGAACCTGTTGTTCCAGGAATTGTGTAAAATATTCTCTTGACCAGATTTTAAAACCCTTCATTTGTATGAAGGGTTTTAAAATGCCCGAAAACTTTCAGTTACCCTGAAGACGATTGGGTTATATCTCTTGCCAAAGTACTAAGCACATCTGAAATATCGCTTCATTTTCTTTTGTTTCCCTGGTTTTGGGGTAAAACGGAGGGTGGGAGTGATAAACATTAACGCGGTAAAAACTTGCAAAAGTATGCACGGATAGCTAAAACGTGCCTGGACGCAGAGGGTTAAATGCGCCGTCGCCCCCCTGTGAAGCGTCAAGAAATAGCTGATTAAATCAAATTTTAAGCGATTTAATCATATATTTTGTAGCAGATACTTGTGGAAAAGCAAATGCTAGGTGTAAATGTTGTTATGAAAGTTGGCGATCGCGTCCGCGTTAAAGATTCGGTAGTAGTGTATCATCATCCTGAACACCGGAATCAGGCTTTTGACATCAAAGGCACAGAAGGCGATGTAGTAAATATTGCCACCCAATGGCGAGACAGACCTGTAAGCGCTAATTTGCCGATTGTAGTCCAGTTTAGTAAAAAGTTTAAAGCCCATTTACGTGAAAATGAATTAGAGGTCATCTAGATCGCTTATCGCCGGCGAAACCACTGAAAAATATTCAGTTCGCCGCGCATTCTTTTAAGCTCTTGGCGATGCTGTTCTGCTGTTGTGTAATACCATTCACAATAACGTTGAAACTCTGACCGTGACCGAACTTCATGGTAGAATTGGTGAGTTGTTTGGTAAGATGCAAAAGCTTCCTCAACTTGGGATTGAGGGGATGGCATAATATAAGGTAAATTTTTAGACATAAAGTTAATTGAGTTAGAAGTTGGGAGTTGGGAGTTAGAGGATGTTTTAAAAGTTGCTAGTGATGGATCAAATACTTTTAGTTCCTCCTAAATCCCCCTTAAAAAGGGTGACTTTGATTCCGATTACCCCCTTGTTAAGTTATCCATTATAAACTTTCAAACATCTTATTCAGACGCTCGCGGACTCGCTCTAACCCGCATTTCTCACAAGCTTCAGGCGTTTGATAGAGCAGAGGGGCAGAGGGGGAAAGAACTTGGTATTTGAACTCTCCCCTGCTCCCCTGCTCCCCTGCACAAGCACGGGCTTTGAGAGGTGTGGTGAGAAATCCGGGTCTAAGCGTTGGCGCAGCCTCTCGTAGAGAAGCTATGCCGTAGGCTTTACGCTGCGCTATCCGCCAGTCGCACTGAATTCTGACTCCTGACTCCTGAATTCTGTTTCGATAAATAATAAATATTGTTTGATTACGATGTTAGAGCATTTTGTCAAGGCTAAAAACTAACGAAAATTTTAGCCTTCACATAGCTCTTTCTCGATCATTCGTAATTATGGGTATCTTCTGCTACCAGCACCCACTACACCAATTTTGTGGCGATAGGAAAGTTCAGCACCAAACCAGCCGGAAGCGCTGGTTAGTGTACCAACAACGAGCGAGATTAACAGTCCCCAAGGTACTATTCGGGATTCAGCGTCGCCCCAACGGAGAAGGAAGTTGATGAGTGATAAAACGAGGATAGAAACGTTAAGGATCAAATGCACCCAACCGGCGGTACGCTTGCGAACTCGTTCAATTTTCAAAAAGTCGCTCATACCGATCGCGGCTGCGAGTAAACCTCCAGCTAATCCGAGTCCGATTAACCATAGCGAAGCCCTAGCCCAAAAGAAATCACCAGTTAACCAGTAGCCGATGTCACTTCCCAAAGCGGCGGCTAAAAAGGCGATGGGGAAGATTACACTCAGGGGATGTAGGGGATGTCCTGCGATCGCAACTGTGCTAGGTACGCCAGTATCCAGATACTCACTGTCGTTACTTTCAATAACTGGTGGAATATTTGGAAAAGGTGTTGAGTTTGTTTGCGTTGTTTCTGTACTTTCCATAAATTGACTCGTATAAATAGCTAAATACCGTATCCTTAAATCAATTTAATAAACTAGCATTAAAATCTTATCTATCTGATGATGGAATATAGATTTAAATATTGTCTGTCTAAAAGTATAACTACATGATTTATTTAAAATAAAATATGTAGGTAATATTTTATAATAATTTTGTTAAAAGCAAATTAAAACCAGGCACAACATCTTCACCGCTTAATATTGCTGTAGCTGGATATTGAGTAATTGAACCATCCCGACGATAAACTAAAGCTTGCTGATTTTTACTATCAATTAACCATCCTAGTTGAACACCATTAGTAATGTATTCTTCCATCTTGGCTTTGAGTTTTGCCAAGCTGTCATTTTTAGAACGAATTTCAATTACAAAATCCGGTGCTAAGTTAATAAATTTATCTTCTTGTTGATCCCAGCCTTCTGGTAAACGTCCTTTAGCGACAAAAGCAGCATCAGGCGATCTGACAGCCGTATTTGCTAATCTAAAACCTGTACTAGAACTAAAAACCTCACCTAAATCCTGACTTTCTACCCAATTTAACAAATAGGCTCCTGCTTTGATTTCTCGATTACCAGAAATTCCACCAGTAGGGGGCATAGTTTCTAAAGTTCCATTCGCATTCCGTTCAAATCGCAGTTCTGAGTTTTGCGAACTCATCAGCATTAATTCTTCATCAGTGACAGTATACAAAGACTGGACAGTTATTTTTTCGCTGGTCATGATAATGTCATAGCAAGCTTGATAGATATTTCAATTTTAGACTGAGATTCTCTTCTCCTGCTTTGCGTTCTCTGTGTATGAAGCGGTTTGTTATAAAAAGATTCATAGGAGCTAGACAAATAGCTTTTTTCCAGGGACTATATAGTGATATGTCTCGCAAACAAAATTTGGCTTTTATGTTCTCTCTCTAGATAAAAAACCTTTCTCTCGGTAGATAGGTGTACTGACATTATTCTGGCTGCTATGTTACCAATATGACGATAGTAAGACGAAACGCCCTAAATACAACCGTAAATCCTTCAGTAAACACTCCAGAAACATTGGCAGAAAAGCTTATTGAAACCGAGCGGATGCACGATGTTCTACTTTTGCTGCAAAATCTGATTAACAGTGAAGAAGCCACTGTAAAACTAATTCTGGATTGTCTCTATGATGTTGGTTCAGTCAATATAATCAACCAAAAGCTTCGCGTGAAGCCTCTAAACAGGGTAATGAAATTAATTGCCCGAATGTCTAAACCAGTTTTTAAAACTTTGGCTTTAAATTGGTTTAAGAAAAATTGTCCTCAACTAATTACTAATTGGCTACATACGCAGGTAGCTTTTGAAAGGATTCAAAATGTACCTCAAGAAATTGCTGTTGAAGTTGCAGAACTTCAACCATATCCTATACCACCGACAGAAAATCCTTACCAAGAGATTAAAAATCTGCGTTCCCAGGTTAGATTGCTAGCTTGGATTTCAATAATAGCGATCGCTGTTTTAGCAGTGACAGCAATTAAGTTAAACTGAAACCCAGAAGTAGCACCGTTATCAAATTTAATAGATCCAGCAAGATATTTTCGGCGTAAGATGTATTTGGGTTCTAAAACCTTAGCATCCTAGAATATAAATGATTTTTGCTAGATGAAGCGTTTTGGAAAACAGTTGTTTGATTAACTCCAAGCAGCTTAACCCATGTATTGCCAGTATATTTAAATAGCTGGTTCAGCATATATGCTAATTCGTACTATGACTTTACCCAAACCAACCTTGGAGGATATTGAAATACATCTCCTCTTGGAAGGGGTGTATCAATACTACGGTTATGACTTCCGCGATTATGCTCTTTCCTCACTCAAGCGCCGCATTCAGAGCTTCATGCAATTAGAGGGATTAGCTAATATTTCTGCTTTGCAAGAGCGTTTACTGCACAACCGTGCTTATTTGGAACGATTTTTGCTTGCTCTGACAGTGAATGTAACATCAATGTTTCGCGATCCTAGTTTTTATAACACCTTCAGAAATCAAGTTCTTCCCTTCTTGCAAACCTATCCGTTTATTCGCATCTGGCACGCTGGATGTTCTACGGGTGAAGAAGTCTACTCATTAGCAATTCTACTACAAGAAGAAGGACTTTATCACCGTTGCCGAATATATGCAACTGATACTAATGAGAAGGTATTACAAAGTGCTAGAACTGGCATTTTTTCCATAAAACTGATGCAGGAATATACTCAGCTTTACTTGAAAGCAGGTGGCAAAAAGTCATTTTCAGAATATTATACAGCAGCTTATGACAATGCTATTTTTCGAGCATCATTACGAGAAAACGTTGTGTTTGCCCAGCATAATTTAGCAACTGATAGTTCTTTTAATGAGTTTAATGTCATTCTTTGCCGTAATGTCCTGATATATTTCAATCAGGTACTTCAAAAGCGGGTACACGAACTGTTTTATAATAGCCTCTGTACCTTTGGTATTTTGGGTTTAGGAAAACAAGAATCCATCAGGTTCACCTCTTATGAACAGCACTATGAAGAGATAGTCAAAGGTGAGAAACTATATAAAAAAATAGCTGGGGCTTAAAATTCTGGCTGTTTTATTTAGATGTAAGTAAAACAATCTTGTATTTTAAAAGAAAGTTATAATTTTGTCAAAAGACAGTCTGTAAAACATTTTTAATTGTGTTCAAAAGATACACTTAGCGATCGCTTAAGGTAAATTACACATTGAAGTCTTAAAGGAGATTGTCGATGCAACTTCTCGAATGTCCTCCTGTTGCAGTCATTGCTGGAGAAAATGCGGTTCACGTTTCTCAACTACCTTCTAGATGGCAAGACATTGCTAGAGGAACCACGAGTGTCGGACTTTCCCATCCCCAAAGCTATGTTGAGATGGCGCAGTTGTTCCTATACAAATTACAGCATGGTGACGTTGACTTGTTTAGCGATCGCCCCCAACTAGCTCACTTGATACCCTCATTCTCTCAGCTATTTGCCCAACTAGCATGGGAAACGCTAGAGTTTTTCGGGCAAGACTTTCTCAAAGACAGCTATCCAAACTTTGAAAAAGTTCTTCGCGATTTGGAGTCAAAGGGAATCGAGTTCGCTGATGAAGTAAAAGTGGCTCGCATTGGCATAGATTTATTCAACGAATTTGGTTATGAATTACCCGCCAGCTTCTATCATGTGCATCTAGCACCAATTTACCGCGATCGTGTTTTTGAAGAACGCGCCTTAAGATTTGACCCCCGCGATATTGAACACAAGCGTTCTTGGGATGCCATACTCCATGCAGGTAAGGTGTTTGCGATTCAGATGAAAGTGCAAAGTATTGCTTCCAAATACGGTTTTACTTATCAACACGGCTGTGGTTGCAACTCTCATCTATCTTCCATTGATATATCTCGTGGGGCCTTTGAATATGAATTGAGTCCCGAAAAGCGCCAGCGATGGATTCGCAGTTTTATTTGGACTGCTTGGTATGAGTATGCCTTTTTTGCGATCGTCCCAAATACGAGTTATTTAGTTTGATATAGCGTTTCCTAATCATACAAAGTACATCATAGCCCCCTCCCTGCAAGCGATGAGGGGGTTGGGGGTGGGGTTCGTAGAATTTTACGTCTTTATAGTTCATACCTCAATTCAGCAACACCAGCGATTCTCATTGAAATAAGGTACAGAAGATGAGAACAGATAGAATAGTCTCAATTGAGGAGAACTAACTAAAGAAAAACGTAATGGGAAATCCATTTCCGGGAATGAACCCCTATTTAGAACAGCCAGAACTTTGGCATCAAGTTCACAATCGTTTGATTGTAGCTATAGCTGATGATTTGACTCCTCAAATTGCGCCTAAATACCGAGTTTCCATCGAAGAGCGAGTTTTTAAAAGTGTAGATGATATCTTACTGGTGGGAATTGCTGATGTAGCAGTTGCTAATCGGAACACTACAGATACTGGCACAACTTTGACAACTGCAAAACTTACCGAACCCAGTAAAGTGAAAGTTCCCATACCTGAACAGCTAACTGAGCGATTTTTAGAGGTAAGAGCAACTCAAAGTAAAGAAGTTGTTGCTGTAATTGAAATACTTTCACCCAAAAATAAACGCTCCAAAGAAGGTAGAGCCGCTTACGAGAGCAAAAGACAGAAAATTTTGGCTTCTGCAACCAACTTGGTAGAAATCGACCTCTTGAGGCAAGGAGAGTCAATGCCTATTTTTGGAGCTACAGCCGCAGATTATAGTATTTTGGTAAGTCGCAGTTACAACAGACCTGATGCAGATTTATATACTTTCAACTTAAAAAATCCAATTCCTGTTTTTCCTGTGCCTTTGCGTGAGGGAGAATCTGAGCCAATAGTTGACTTGCAAAGGTTACTAAATCAAGTTTACGAACGTGCTAGATTTGACTTGGCAATTGATTATACACAACCTTTAAAAATATTGCGCTCACCAGAGGAAGAAGCTTGGATGAGAGAAATTTTACAGAGAATTTAGGGACTTTCACATAAAAAAATATCCCATTGCTTTTACGGTAGGGAGCAAGGGAAAGAAAATGGTTTTGATTCAGTGAAATGTTAATGGTCTGACAATAACATTAATCATCCCCAGCGATCGCTCAAACAGTTTGCTGGGGATTTCTTATTTTCTACTGCCAGACGTAGATGAGGATAAACAAAATAATCCAGATGACATCGACGAAGTGCCAGAACAGCGAAGTTGCATTCACACCGAAGTGGCCTGTCTCGTAGTTGCCAGGGATGAAAGAACGTACCAAAATAATTGACTGCAACAGAATGCCGGTGAAAACGTGCAAACCGTGGAAACCCGTCAACAGGTAAAACGTTCCACCAAATACCCCGGTGGTGAAGCCAAAATCGAGGCCGTTCCATTCAATCGCCTGTCCAACCAAAAAGTAAGTACCCATCGCCATTGTTGTCAAGAGAAACAGGCGAAATTTCACTAAATCATGGCGTTGCAGGGCGCGTTCTGCTAAGTAAATCACAAAGCTACTAGCGACAAGAATTATCGTGTTGATTGTCGGATCTTTTATTTCTAGCCCCGAAACACCAGCCGGTAGCCAGTTAGGAGTTGTTGTTTTGTAGATTGCATATCCGGCGAAAAAACTCAAGAAAATGACGCTTTCAGACAAGAGGAAGACAATGAAGCCAAACATCTTGTTGCCTTCTTCGTCATGGGTATGTTCTGCGCTTGCGTGGTGCAATTCATCTGAATTGATATAACTGTCCATTGGTGGAGTTTTGCTTTTAGCTTGAGGGTTGAATTTAAAACGCAAAGGAAACGTAGCTCGTTGCGCTACGGTGTACACACAAGTCTTTTGACCTTACCTTTATTGCATTGACTTGCAAGTTTGTTGTATCGACTTGCAAGTTTGTTGCATTGACTTGCAAGTTTGTTGTATCGACTTGCAAGTTTGTTGTATCGACTTGCAAGTTTGTTGCATTGACCTGCAAAAATTAACTTACCCTAAGTTATGGAGTAACCTAAAAGATTTGTGTTTATACGGTAGGATAGCCTGGGTTATTCTGAGAGGTTAGCTGTCAAGGGTTCCGATTTACCGTAGCCGTAGGGTTCTGAGATGATGATGGGGATTTCTTCAAAGTTTTCTACTGGCGGTGGTGAAGAAACCATCCACTCCAATCCAATTGCCCGCCAAGGATTATTAGGTGCTTTCTCGCCTTGCATCCAAGAAATTACCATGTTGAAGATGAAAGGCAAAGTGGATATTCCTAAGAGAAATCCGCCCAAGCTAGCGATGACATTCCAGAATTGATACTCTGGGGCATAGGAAGCAACTCGGCGTAACATCCCTTGTAATCCCAAGGGATGCATAGGCAAAAAGTTGAGGTTAGTACCGATGAAGGCTAACCAGAAGTGGATTTTACCCCAGCTTTCAGAGTACATCCGCCCAGTCATTTTGGGGAACCAGTGATAGATGGCAGCATATAAGCCCATCGTCACAGTTCCGTAGAGGACGTAGTGGAAGTGTCCCACTACAAAGTAGGTATTGTTGACGTGAACATCAACCGGCACGGAGGAAAGCATGATGCCTGTGATGCCAGCGAACACAAACATGATTAATCCGCCAAAGGCAAACAGCATTGGGGTATTTAGCCGCAATTTACCGCCCCAAATCGTTGCCACCCAAGCAAATACTTTAATTCCTGTGGGGACAGATACAAACATCGTCGTCAGCATGAAGATCAACCGCATCCAGCCCGGAGTACCACTGACGTACATGTGGTGTACCCAAACGATACCACTGACGATCGCAATCAAAATCGATGAAACGGCAACTACTTTATAACCAAACAAGGGTTTACGTGAATAAACTGGGAAGATTTCTGAGAAAATCCCGAAGATGGGCAAAATTATCACGTAAACGGCGGGGTGGGAGTAGAACCAGAAGTAATGTTCAAACATAACTGGATTACCACCCTTGGCGGGGTCAAAAAAGGCGGTGCCTGCTGTGAGGTCGAGTAGCAGCATCACTGCCCCGGCGGTCAATGCAGGTAGTCCAAATAATTGAATGATTTGGGCGCTAAATACTGCCCAGACAAACAACGGCATTCTGAAGAAACCCATGCCTGGGGCGCGCATCTTGACGATGGTGGTGACAAAGTTTACTGCCCCCATAATTGAGGATACGCCGGATATTGCCACCGCTAGCAGCCAAATAACTTGACCATTAATTAAGTTACCTGTGGGATTTTGGAGACTGACTGGTGGGTAAGACCACCAACCCGCTTGGGCTGGGCCGCCAGGAACCAAAAAGCTACCCATTAGCAGAACTCCGACTACTGGCACCATCCAAAAGGCGACGGCGTTGAGACGGGGAAATGCCATATCTCGCGCCCCAATCATCAGGGGTACTAAATAGTTAGCAAAACCAACCAGTGAGGGAAATGTCCACAAGAACAGCATTACAGTGCCGTGCATGGTGAACATACCGTTGTAGATGGTGCGATCGACTAAATCTGAATCGGGTGTTAACAGTTCTCCCCGAATCACCATCGCAAAGATGCCGCCGACGAGGAAGAAGAAGAAGGAGGTAACGAGATACTGGATACCGATTACCTTGTGGTCGGTACTAAAGCTGAAGTATTCTTTCCAGTTATTCGGAGATTCGTGGTTAGGCTTCTCATTAGGGAGAAGCATACCTTCAATAGGAACATTAGTCATGGTTACTTTCCTTTCAACCAGGTGAATTGACTAGAGGAGGTGCAGCAGGTGGAACTGTAACCCAACCAGTTTGAACTGATTGATTGGATGTTTGGGCATACTCAGCAGCTGCCTGATTTTTTGCTGGAGATGGCTTTTGGGTTGCAATTTTAGCTAACCACTGCTGATAATCTTCAGGAGATTCGACGATGACATTCGCCTGCATCGTCGCAAAGTATGTACCGCTATATTGGGAATCGGTCAAGCTGTATTTGCCGGGGCGGATGGGAGTAAATTCAAAGTCGATGGCGTGGTTGGGAATAATATCCTGCTTGAGGCGAAATGCAGGTATATAGAAGCCGTGGAGAACGTCTTGCGATTTTAGCGCTAAACGTATCCGGCGATCGCTAGGTAAATGCAATTCGGTACTCGTAACATCTCTTTCGGGGTAATGAAACACCCACGCCCACTGTTTAGCTAGTACGTCAATTTTCTCGACGGGTTCAGCTAAGGCTGGGGCATCTTTTGCTTCTGCATAAGCTGATTCCATTCCCAATGGGTTATGCAGGTGAACTATTTCTGATGGGCCTTGAATCCCCATTTGTTCGTAAACTTGATAGCTGTAACTTGCAATCCACAACACTAACAGAATGGGGATTGCTGTCCAAACAACTTCTAGGGTGATATTACCTTCAATGGGAGGGCCATCAGTGAAGTCATCTTTGACAGCCCGATGGAAGATCGCAGAATACATTAGAGTACTTGTTACTCCCAAGAAGATGAAAGCACCAAGAGTTACTAAGAAGCTAATCAAATCATCAATTAGTAGGGATTCAGCTGCCGCTTGGGGGGGAAGCCAGGAGTAAGACTGCTTGCCGATCCAGAGACTGATAACAGTAACTGCGATCGCGCCTGTAAGCAGCGTCAAAATATTTAAAATCTTCTGGATTTTCATGGTCAAGAGTCATTAGTCATTGGTCATTGGTCATTTGGTCATTAGTCATTGGTCATTAGTCATCGGTCGATCGTTAGTAACTTTAAACAAATGACAAAGGACAATTGACAAATGACTATTTAAGTATTGTGTTGAGGTCTTGGTGCGATCGCAGCAAATTATCTGCTGTATTGTGTACGCCAAATTCGGCGGCTAGTTGCGCTCCTAGTGTGCCGTGGATGTACAGAATGAACATGATTGCTATGCCTGCGAACAGGTATAACCACTGCACTTCTCTATCTGACTGTTTATATTCTTGTCTGCCCCAAACGGAGCGCTGCCACCCTCTCCAGATGGTCATACCAACAATCAACGCTAATAAGAACACACCACCCACACCATGCCAAATCATGGTTTGCATTGCCTGCAATCCCCAGGCACTTTTCATATCGGCTGGTGGTGTTGCCAACAGCATTTCATAAAAGCCTGCTGCCACCGTGAAAAATGTGATGATGCTGGCAGCTAACATGTTGTACCAGCCAACATCAAATAAGTTCTGACGTTCCACGGTAATTCCCAAAAATTTGAAGACCCATTTTTGGAAGGGGAACAGAACACCAACGATATCAAAGGTCATCCCAATAATGAACAAACCTATTGTCAGATGGACTAAGTTGGGATGAATGGGAATGGTGTAAGGTAATCCGTTTGCGCCTAGAGAGCCGGTTAATTGATCGATCAATTCTGAGTTCATCGCAACAGACCATCCTTTACTGCTTCCACAACTGGTACGGTATGCAATCCATACACCCAAACAAGCTCATCTCCGAGATATACTTGTAAGCCAACTATTAGGGTTAAAAATAGTCCGGCTCCCAAATAATAAATTGGCAATTTTTGCGGGTTGCGGGAACGAATTACATAGCGCCAAGCTGTAAGCGCCGTGATGATTCCCGAAAGCGACCAACCAATCAGCGTATGAAAATTCAGTACCGATTTGGCTAGGCTGTAAGGTTGTGCTAAACCCGCTTCAAACTGTCCAAAAACGATCGCAACGAAGATGGCGATCGTGGCAACTAACATATTCCACCAACTAACCTCAAAAAGACTGGATTTACCAGTAAAATAGCCAACTACATCGCAGAAAAACGAAAACAATACCATCGCAATTACGAAGTGGACAACGATGGGATGAACCGTATCTGGATAGGGTAAATTGTGGTCATTCAATGATGTAAAATACTCAAGCATTGTATTCTCCTGGACATATCTAATGCACCGTGGTCAATCAATTTTGGATTTTAGATTTATTCCGCCTCTGACGAGATATAAACCAGAAGACCCTAATCTCAAATCGCTAGTCAAACTTCCATGATTCATGGATACTCACTAATCCCGGATTTCTCACCACACCTCTCAAAGCCCGTGCTTGTGCAGGGGAGCAGGGGAGCAGGGGAGCAGGGGAGAGTTCAATGTGCCT
>NZ_NOLK01000112.1:0-26275 GCF_002245985.1 Nostoc sp. 'Peltigera membranacea cyanobiont' 232 | reverse complement strand
GCGATAGTTGAAGCAGAAGAATATGACAATGTAATTTGTCATATTTGGTTATCACCTGTTGAGTGTGAATTTATTTTTCCAAATGAGGTGGAATTTATTTAATTGTTCAATACAGAGATTTATTTGGCGGTTCCACAAAAATAAAACTTGTAGCTAGTTACGTATTTAGAGTGTTAGGAATGAGATTTTGGTACTCATTATCAAGCAAAGAGCAATATTAGAAGAATTTCATCAAATGCTGCAAATTTTGGAACTATATATCAAAATAGCAGTAGACATAGAAAGAGGTATTTTAGCTGGAGGAGGAGAGAAACACGCTTTTTGCGAAGCAGCATTGCTTGAAGACGGTAGTAGACAACGAGATATCTGGGGTGCTGACTGGACTCCTTTTAATCAATCAATCGCCTATGAATCGATTATTAACATTCGTCCAAGTCAAAATAATCGCTCAATGCTAATTCAAGACCCAGCCATTCAAGGAAGTTGTCATGGGTACACCTTTACCACCAATAAAAGGTTCGTTTTTCAAAGCGGCTGGAGGAAAAAGTTTTCAGCGCCCATTTGAATTAGCAACCCTGCGCCTGTGAAACATGACTGAAGTTTTGAGAAACTGGAATATTTATGTACCAGATTCATCTTATTTGACACAACGAGGAGGCACTTTTCTATTTTATTCCCAAGGTCAGTTAATTTACGAACATCGTGATTACGGGATTCTTGGTTTTGCTGAAAATATGAGCAATCCCTTATCTTTTTTGTATAAGTAATTAATCGGCAAGGGTGGCTGTTGGGCAATTGATAGGAAAATTTAAATGAATCAATAAGTGAGAGAAAACAGTGATGCAAAGTATCAAGCTAAACACTCATGTGGGGTCTGATGGGATTTTACACCTTGATATTCCATTAGGAATAACAGACAAAGAAATAGAAGTAATGGTGATTTATCAACAGCTAGAGCCATCAGCGCCCCCAAAAACACCCGAAGAATTGGGATGGCCAGCCGGATTTTTTGAACAAACGGCTGGGTCATTAGCAGATGACCCAATTCAAAGATATCCCCAAGGTGAATATGACACTAGGGAGTCATTAGAGTGAATATGAACTGATCGCTCTAACAACTGCCAGGTTGCTCCCGCTTCCATCAGCTGCAGAAAAACATGCACTAGTTCAGCAGTTTCGTACCCCACCAGGGTGGCTCCTAAGATTTTGTCGGTGTCGCTGTTGATCACCATGCGGTAAAACCCCAAGTCATGTCCCCACTCGATCGCACGAGCAATTTGGCTCATGGGTAACGTAACAGCACGCGCGTTGATGCCATGCTTGTGAGCCTCTTGTAACGTCATCCCCACTCGCCCAACCTGTGGCTCTGTGTAGATAGCATAGCCAAGGACACGATCGCTCCGTGTCCGGTTTTCTCCACACAAAATTGCTTTTAAGCGGCGATAGTCCTCCCACGACACATGCGTAAAGGCAGGCTGTTTGGCAGCATCTCCGATCGCATAGACTCCAGAACAGGTCGTGTGAAACTGGTCGTTAATTTTGATAAACCCCTTATCATCTAGCTCAATGCCACTCTTGGCTGCATTTAATGCACCTGTATTTGGTTTGCGTCCAATTACAACCAGCAACGCCTCTCCCTGGAGTTCCTCACCACTGCTCAATGTCAGCTTAAACACATCATTTTCATGTGCCACCTGATTTACATTCACCCCGAAGTGAAGCTCAATCCCATCCTGCTGTAATGCTTCTGCTAAAACCTCGCTGACATCAGCCTCTTCCCGATCGAGGACGCGATCGCCCCGCACAATTAAGTGGGTTTGACTGCCCAAACGCGCCAGTCCTTGCCCCAGTTCCAATCCAATATAGCCAGCCCCAATTACCAGTAACCGGGGTGGTAATACTTTTAAGTCAAAAAAGTTGCGGTTGGTCAGGTAAGGAGTCCCTGCAAGACCCGGAATATCAGGAATCAGCGATGACGTGCCAGTATTAACGATAACTATTGGAGCCTCAACGGTGACATCACCCCCTCTAACGGTACGTTCACCAACAAAGGAAGCTTCAGCGCAAACGATTTTGATGCCTGCATCATCCAATCGCTTCTGAATACCCTGGTTAAAGCTGTTACGGATTAAGCGTACTCGCTCCATGACGGCAGGAAAATCAACCTCAACTTCCGTGTGGATGCCTAATTTCTTTGCCTGACGGGCACGCCCTGCTGCATGAGCTGCTGCCAAGAATGCTTTGGAAGGAGTGCAACCATAATTGATGCAACTGCCGCCCAAAGCATCCCGCTCAAACAAGACCACCTTGCGACCCTCTTTGACAAAATCAGCTGCTAGTGGAATGCCTCCTTGACCGCTCCCAATCACAATGATGTCTGCTGTTTCCATCAGCGCTGGACTCCAAGTTGATAGTTTGCTTTTATAACATTCTCACACTCCAGGTTAAAGATTTTCACGCATGATTGTATGTTTGATTTTTTTGGGATAATTTATTTTTTGGAAGTCCCAAAAGGGAAAAGTAAGTAGACTTTGCTTGTAATCGAACCCTACCCAAATGGTTGCCCTCACGTTACCCACATTTCCTTATTAAAAGGCGACTTCCACTTTTGAATTAGTGCTTGCTCTAGCTGCTGCCTGGGTTTTCTCTGGACTGGGGCATCCCACCAGAAAGCGATGCTCACTTCCCGTTGCAGTCCATAATGATGATGCAATGAATGGTAACTATCTAAATATTGCTTGCATCCATGCTCACCTTTCCACCGTTTACCAGATCGTCTTGTTTCACCAACATACAACAGCAAGGGCATGGCATTATCGATCACAAAATAAATAGCGGCGCTACCCGCATCTGTTGGCATCCTGTAAAACGCCATTGATTGCAAGGGCAGAGTAAAAGGATCTATCGCGTCTGGGTCGCAGTGTTTTGGTGCAATGTCAAACAATGTCACCTGCTCAGGTGGTTTGTTCTCTCTCAGCTTCTGCTGATAATCCAAAATCTGAGATTTCCACTTCAGCAGGGCATCAGCACTCATCAGCAGCGCCTCTGCTCTATGTGCTGGTGTGGGTTTTACGTCTGGAAATAGGTTTAGCTGATTGGGTTCCAGGGAGCGTGCCGACTAGCTGATTATCTCCCAGAACTGAAATCCAAGATGTGAGTTAACGGATTTAGGCGATCGCATTCTTTGAAACTGGAACCGGAACAATAAACTTATTTTTGCGCCCAAATCTGCGTGACGCGAGGAATGCAAAATATTGTTGTTTCGTCAGCAGCCATTGCGCCAGAACTCGCCGGAGAATAAATAAACTATTGCGCCGTGTTATTTCCTAAGACTTTAGGCTAGAATCCCCATTCCTAAAGGCTAGGGGTGTTGACAGGGGATTTATGATTTTTGGCTCATGTCCCCGCAAGGATTCAGGTTTTATAATTAAAGTTAAAGGGCTTAGAGCATTAAGCATAAATGAGGTTAAAGGCTGTGAAGAAAATAGTTGTTGCTGCAATATTCAGCTTAATCGCTGGCTCAACATCTTTACTTTTTCCCCAAGCCGCTAAAGCTGATAGGGTTGTTTACTGCCATCCTGTTACTGAGAATAGGGCGATCAAAGAATCGGCATCTGACCACCCCCATGCTTATGCAGATGGTTTTCGAGAAGGAGAACAAAGCGCTCGGAATAGAGAAGCTTATAAACCTCGGACTGTGGGAGGTGAATTTGCTCGTGGTTTTCAGGATGGTTATTTGAATCTACCTTATGCTGGGCAAGAGAATGTTGTACCTAAAACAATTGTGCAACATACTACTACTGTTTGTAATGAAGATGGTTATTACACCGTAGCGCCTCCGACTACTTACATCTACAACCCTTATCCCATCTATGTGTCGCCCTATCCTACTTATGGCATCAATTTCGGATTTGGAAGAGGGTTCCACTTTGGATTTGGCGGAGGGTTCCACGGATGGGGCCACCATCGAAGATGGTAGGGGTGGTGAATTTCATTGGAGAAAGTTTCTGGGCGGGAGGATACAAAGTATCCTCCCTCGGAAGGGACGAGGGAAAAATTCGAGAGTATATCTAAAATCAGGAACCTGTCAAAGAATTATGCCTTTGATATTCAATCCGCACTTGCTTAACGTCAATCTCAGATTCTAAAAACTCAAGTTTTTCTACTTGCTGTAATCCCAAACTTTCAAACTGTGCTAATTCTGAGTCTGATAATGGCCAAGGTGGGCCATCCGGTTCCGCTTCTGTATCTCGAACACGAGTTAATCAGCAAGCATTGTGCCACCGGGAGCAACAAGGGAAGCAACTGAGGAGATAACCCAAGAACGCACATTCAACGGCAAAGCTTGAATATTACGACATTCAAAAACTTTGTCAAAAGCTTGATGCCATTGTGGGGGAATTGCTAACAAATCTGCAACTATATAGCTGACAGTCGAATCTGGAAATCGCTGTTGACACCAAGCGACTGCTGTCGGTGAAATATCAAAGGCAGTTACCTCAAACCCCAGATTTGCTAAAGCTTCGGCATCGTCTCCCAAGCCACAGCCAATAACTAACGCCTTTTGCTGTGAGGTGAATGGTTCATGATTCGTCAACCAATCTTGTAGATAAGGGTGAGAAGTTAACTTTGCCCAAGGAATTTTTGCTGTATCACCTTTAGCTTCGGCATATAAAACTTCAAACCATGTCGATGGTTCTGATTTTTGTAAAGCAACGCTTTCTAACTGTTTAACATAAAATCGTATGTTATGGTTCAAAACTTTTGTTTTAGTAGATATCTGAGTAAAAATCAAATATTTCATTGTCTAAGCGATCGCTCTGTTGTTGGGCGATCGCCTACTCAAATCTTAGCTGAATAATAATGATAATCAAGCCGATAAATTGATACAAACGTCGCTCTTATCAGTCTTTTTATTCCCTACACGATAATCATTATTCGTAAAAAACTCGAATATAAAAAGTGAACTATAAACTGGATACTCATTTATGAAGCATATCATGAGTTCAAATCTCATTTTTTAGTTCAAATCACATTTTTCTTGCATAGGAAATCAGTGGTATGCGATGTCTAATTTTAGGGCTGTGCCTACGCCATTTTTCTAGCTTGAAACTGGAACTTAGGGGCGTAGTTTACCGCCAACTCTTGGAGACGCTCCGCGCGTTCGGTATCGCTTCCCTCGGATCACTCCTGCACCGCTAATCATATTTAAGAGCTAGTGTCCAGACGGATAAGCGAAGAAAAAAAGCGATCGCCCACCTGTTCAGTATTGCTGTTATCTCTCTATAGGCTAATAGCCTAATTTCTCAATCAAAGCTACACTACCATCGGAAAATGTCAAGATTTTAGGATAGCAGCAGATGATTGATCTCTATACTTTCACCACGCCCAATGGACGCAAAGCTTCTGTCATGCTGGAAGAAGTCGAATTGCCCTACGGTGTCCACAAAATTGACATTACTACTCAACAGCAATTTACACCTGAATATATCGCCATCAATCCCAATAGTAAAATTCCTGCCATTGTTGACCAAGAAACTGGGATTAAAGTTTTTGAATCGGGTGCAATTCTAATTTACCTCGCTGAAAAAACAGGTAAACTCTTACCCATTGAACAAAAAAGCCGTTTTCAAGTACTAGAGTGGCTGATGTTCCAAATGGCAGGAGTCGGGCCAATGTTTGGGCAACTTAACCACTTTAAACGCTTTTCACCCGAAAAACTTCCCTATGCCATCGAGCGTTATGAAAAGGAAACTTTACGTATTTATAGTGTTTTAGATAAACAACTGCAAGACAATGAATTTATCTGTGGTGACTATTCTATTGCTGATGTTGCAACTTATCCGTGGGTAGCAATTTATGAATTTCAGGGTTTAACACTCGACAACTACCCAAATCTCAAACGCTGGGTGGACATGGTGCAGCAACGTCCGGCTGTGCAACGCGGAATGCAAGTTCCTTAAATACAAGACCAGGGATAAGTCAATAAGGGTAATAAGCAAACATTGGTAATTAAATTTTCTTATTCTTCTTGTACTGATTGAGTAAGTATTGTGGATTGCTGATATACATTTCTGTATAACCGCACTGACCACAAATATATGCTGTTAAGGAAGAACAACAGCCAGCAACAGTGGAATTAGATGTAGCGAGTTAGGATTTTTGTGCTGGCGACTATTAACCAGTCAACTTAATCACGTCTTGGCTGACTAAATGTTCAAGCTGAGAATGATGCTGTGTTTGCTCCCGTAGCAACTTGAGTTGCTCGTAAGTGAGAATGTGTAATCCGGGACGGACAATATAACCTTGAATAGTAATGCTTTGTGGCTGCTAGCTATCGGTGCGGTTGTAGGAAATTGAAGGCATATTTACAATTATGTAAGTTAGAACTGATTAGTAGAAGAAAGTTTAATTCTTCATTCTCTTACAGCTTCACACAATTTCCTCTTAAAAGGTGATTATAGAATTTGCAGAGTAAAATTACATAAGATAATAAACAAGGCTACCATTGTTGCAGCATTTCTACTGCTAATCTCTGGAATGCCAGGTTAAAAGTTATTCAAGAGGTTAGTTATGACAAAAGAATATATGGAGTCTTTAGAGGCAATTGTTGATCAATTAACATTAGCCGCAGTTCTAGAAATGTTAGAACGGATCAGTCATAAAAAAGCAGAAAATCTCAGAAATCATTGGAAAGATGAGTCTTCTGCAAAGCTTTGGGATAAAGCTGCTAGACAGATAGAACAGATAAATATTGATATTTAATAAAAATTTTGGTTTGATTGCAAAGCTTTGCAGAAGCCTTACAGCCCTTCTCTAGAATTGAGGCGCTGTTCGCATTCGGGCATCCTCCGGCAGGCGTTGGCGCAGCCATCGCTGTATTAAATAGAAGTTTCTCTGCACTAATCTATACTTTGATTAACGTGTAATTCAAATCCTTATGAGCTGCGAACATTTAGACAATCTGACTACGGAAACTCTGATTTCTAAAGCAAACTACCCAGTATTTCGTTGTGAAGAGTGTATCCTAATACAGCACTTCCGGCAGCTATGAGGTACATCCTAAAAGCTGAAAGCGATGATAGGAGAGGGTTAAGAAGAAAACTATATTGCATAATAGCCGGAAGCGCTGTAAACAGTAGCTGGGTGCATCTCCGTATTTGTCAAAGTTGTGGCAAGATGTTGTGCTGTGATTCTTCTGTTCATCAACATGCCCGACGGCATTACGAGGAAACTGCACATTCAGTAATTAGCTCGGCTGAGTTAGGAGAACAGTGGTTATAGTGTTTTTTGGATGAGCAGGCAAAAAACTATTAAACTGAGGCAAACGCGCTTCACTGCCTTAAGAGTGCGATTGCTATCTTCCTAACGCCTCAGCCAATTGCCCTTTTAGGGAGAAAGCTTTGACTTGTCGCCCAAAACCAGTATCATCTGAAATTTTATGCGAAGAATTATTATTGGGGTTATGGGGAGAGGAGAAAATGCGACAGCAAATGATTTACAAAATGCTTATATACTAGGTCAATTTATTGCCAAACAAGGATGGGTTTTACTCACTGGTGGTAGAAATGTAGGGGTAATGGATGCAGTAAGTAAAGGTGCAAAATCTGCTGATGGTTTAACTATTGGTATTCTTCCAGGTGAAAATCAGGATGGTATGTCCTCTTGGGTGGATATTGCTATTTTCACAGACATGGGTAATTCTAGAAACAATATTAACGTTCTTACCAGTGATGTAGTAATTGCTTGCGGGATGGGTGCAGGAACCGCTTCAGAAATTGCTCTAGCTTTGAAAGCAAATAAGCAAGTAATTTTGTTGAATAATGATGAAGAAAGTCAACTTTTCTTTAAAAAACTGTCGCCAGAAAATGTTTATATTGTGGAGAGTGTGGAGCAGGCGATCGCTACTGCCAAAACAATTTTATCTTAGTTACGAATTAGT
Organism: Nostoc sp. 'Peltigera membranacea cyanobiont' 232; assembly: GCF_002245985.1. Classification (NCBI taxonomy): domain Bacteria; kingdom Bacillati; phylum Cyanobacteriota; class Cyanophyceae; order Nostocales; family Nostocaceae; genus Nostoc; species Nostoc sp. 'Peltigera membranacea cyanobiont' 232. Next base: position 18,333 of record NZ_NOLK01000112.1, on the reverse strand, counting down.
GAATCAGTAAAGTCTTCTCAAATTGGGAGGCTCTCGAATTGATTGGGTTTGAATCCCCATCTGTTGCGTTAGCTTTCCGAAATTTAAATTATATTCCGGATCAGACTGCTCCAAGAGAGTGTATGTATAAAAAAGAGAACTAAATTCCCAGATGATTCACCAAATTACCGCTTTAGAATCCTGTTGGCATATTTCTCCTGAGTGGGGTCAGACCATGCCTCCATTAGCAGTAAGAATGTTAGAAAAAGTTTTGTTGCCAATCTCAGACTTGTCAGGCTACTGCTGTGGTGTTTTGTGGGAAAAACAGGAATGGATTTATGCAATTGTTTGCCAGAATGAAACTCTCTACTTAGCTGAACAAGAATTTCATAGAACAAATCTACTAGAAAAGTCTACTGTTTCTACCCCAGCTTTTAAATTGGGGGACATAATTGAGGTTGATTTCGGTGAACAGCCGACACGCCGTGTTATTCAAGGAATTTTTAGCCTCAAAGATAATTGGCTTTATGGGGTAGAGTGGCGCTCTCCAATTTTAGAAGAACTGTCTGCTCAAAGCAGAACAATATGGCTTGCTGATGTTGATTTAGTCAATATGGGTGTCTGACTATTATCAGTTATTACTAGAGAGCGACACCAAGTTAACTGCTTTGATTGAGAAATGAGATGCTTACAATTTGAGAGACGTGAACGCAAGTTTAAATATTCTGAGTGAGGGCTTGAGAAATTTAACAGCCGCCGTGGGTATCCCGGAGGCTCTAAACGCCTGTGAAGAACTTGTAAGACCTCTGGATCTTTTCAGGCAGAGATCGTTGAAGCAGGAATCGCGTGACTTCTAGTCATACGAGGTTCAAGGTTACAAATCAAAATCAAGGCTGAATGTTTCTCCATCAGAATCTTCTTCTTCCTCCTCTGCAAATGGAGTTGCAGTCCTTGAAGAGAGTTTGTTATCTTCAGTATTCATTGGCGTGAAAGTCGCTTGTTGTGTCGGGAATGCACCCTTTCTGAAAGCAAAATAGCAATCAATAATAAAATAAAGCGTCTCCAGGTAACTTTTACCTAATTGCTGTGATTCGGCAAATATCCGCTCACGGTAGCTATCTTTGATCCGAACTTTTTCTGGGGTTAAGTCAAGTTTGTCTGCCATTGCGATCACTTAAGAGATGTAGTAGTTGGGTTCTTACTGCTGATGGTTTTTGCCATCTCTAAAAGCCCAGAGACATTGGCTTCTACCGGATTGTCCAGGATTTTGAAGCCGTTTTTCTCCAACAGCTTCTTAAATCCTGGTAAGAGACAGCCTCCACCAATCGCCCAGATTTCATCCCCCTGGTGCTTGGCATCAAGTGTCAGATTCACCACTTTCTTCAAGTATTTTTCATACCAATCTTTTAAAGAAGCACTGTATATATCTTTGATATCGATGTCACGGCTGTATCGGGTATGCCCCATCTCTAGACAAAATCGGATTTTGGATGGATCTCCGATTTTTCCGCCATTTAGATGTTTCATTTTTTGGGAGATATCATCGATGAGAACTTCTACACCGATGGGGTAAGCAGTGTGAACTTCTCGCTGACCCCGGTTGTAACGAGAATACAGGGTTGTTCCATTGCCAAAGTCTAAAATGGTTAATTTTTTGGGTAGTGGATGCCCAAACAATGCACCCATACCCTCTAGTACAACTTTCAGTACTTCTACTTTCACGTCTGATTGTTTGCCAGCAAGTATTGGCTGATATTCTCCATTGAGTACTTTTTGTAGTTCTGATGCCAGAGCAACATCATGTAAACTGACGACTAATTTTAAGTGCCAAGCTTTACGGTGTGGTAGATGTGCCAATGCACCCAATAAAGTCAATAATGCGTTGTTGACTTTGTTTTCATTATTGTCTGTGTTGCGGTCAAAATAATTTCCTGTACGGTAAGCTGACTCTCCAACGGTGTAAGCAGTACCGTTAAAAACTACACGTCCTGGAACATCTTCCATCTCGGCATTGGTTATATAGCTCGGCACACGAACTACTTCAAATCCTTCGACTAAAAGTTTGAGACTTCCGTAACCGTTATCAAAACCCGCAGGAAAAATTTTTTGTAAGGTGTGAATGTTTGACATAAATACAAAGGTAATACACTTTATTTTTGAAAGTTATCTGTTCAAGTGATCTGCAAGGGCAAGAGAAAGAAGAATAAAATAACTTCCCCTTTTTTTCCTAATCTCAAGAGCTTATCATAACCCCTTGGGGGCTAAATGGGGTACAAAATCTCAGCCAGTCAAATGTACCCCATATAGCACCTATATATATCCTAGGTAGGGGTCAAAATTTCACCAAAGTCTTGAACTATTGTTGGGGTATATATAGCCCCCATATAGCCCCCGTTAGGATTTTTTGAAATCTTTTTATCATGCAGCAGAAATTAAATTAGATCATCGTTGACTCTTTGATTTATTCTTTTTATTACCAATTTACTTTCCCGCAAGATGTAGCTCTACCCTGATCCACTTGGAATTTACTTACAATAAATTGGTCACTTTTCAAGAGATTGCAAGACTTGAGATTGTCGGGAGGACTTGTAAGTTCAACACTAGCAGTTGAAAAGCAATTCAGTCTTTCACTCTAACTTCTTGCTGACTACGTAACGAGTGGGTTATTACTTGCTGACAGGTTCAGCTTTCTCAACTGAATTATCATTCACACCCAAAGTTAATTCCAAAGGGGTTCTTTGGGGGTAAGCTTTTACTACTTGCCGATAAACATCATAATTAGTAGGTAGTGTCTTCTGTAAATTACCCACTCCAGAAGTCAGAAGTCGGAAGTTAGAAGTCGGAAGTAATACCCCATAGCTAAAGTTAGGAGATTGATCTTGGACGCTTTTTGTCTCGAAGAGTGCGTTTAAGAGCAAAATTCTTTATTGGCTTTTTCGCATTTGAGTTCGGGGGCATCAGACCATTTTTTACTTCCGACTTCCGACTTCCAACCTCCGACTTAAATTTGGTCAGTTTGTACTGAACATCTTTCATCAATTCAGGTTTGCCTGCCTCTTCTTGAGATTTTTTACGTTGTTCAACTTCATCAACACTTGGCCGCGGAGGTAAAGTAGGCCACCATAGCCCACGGTCGTCTGGCCCAACAACTGCTCCTGGTGGTTTTACTCCATTCCGATTCACCACTGAAGTATTAGCAAAGGTTTCAATGCGTGGCTGTGGTTGATTAGTTAGGTTATTAGCATACAAAACAAGCCAGGTGTAACTGGTGAGCGCTGTAGCTTCATACTGTTCAGCAGTAGTAGTGCTGCAACTAGTTAGTGTCAGTGCCGTTAGTGCAGTTATTATTGAGGGTAAAAATCTCAGCTTTTGCATTATCAATCGTTAATATCTCTTACCAATCACTCTTCAAAAGGTTATGTGCCATCATCACTGCCAAGGTGAAGGTACCGCCGTAATCGAAAGCACTTCCCTTGCTTGCAGCCTAATCGCTGTTTGCTCACAGTTAGGGCATTTTACCTTTGTGAAAATAACTGAAGGTCGTCCTTTGTACTCGCCCATTACGGGTTCCCCGGTGTACTCGCTGATTATCCCCTGCTTGCAGTGGTAGCACTCGAATATCACACGCCCTATCTCCAAGTTGCAATCCAGGAATTGCATGTGCTGACAGGGTTCTGGCGGTAATTCTTCTTCTTCGCTCTTTGTCAATTGACCCTGTTGCTTAGGCTGTTGCGGTAATTTGGATTTTCTCTTGTCAGCAGAGGTACGTTTGGCTTTACTTTTCTCTAAATACTGCGGTTTTTCAGCAGCGTTCGGCTTTGAGCTTAAAGGAGGTATCACCTCTGCTTGGGCTGGCTGCTCAACTGACGGCAGATCATCACTGGAAGTGATGTCAGGCTGAGAGGTTGCCTGCTGTTTCTCTACTGGTTTATAAGCAACAAGGTCAAGCTTTGGGCTTTGGTCGTTGTGTTTTGACTGTTGTTTAGGTGACTTGGGCGATCGCTCGGTAGACTTCATCAGAACTTTCTTTCCTGAACTTTAGCAAATGAGTGTATTTTAACTAGCAGTTCACCTTTTAAACATTTTTACTAAGTCACAGATGAGTTTATGCACTAAAGCGTATAGTTGCCACTATTCATCAGCTTTTCCTACCAACTCTTCTAGTTGAGAGAGTAGTTTATCTAACTTCGCTCGTTTGTTGGGATCATTCCAAACAGATGTTTTTTTAAGTTGTTTTCCGATTTTAGAATACCTCTGAACATAGATTTTACTGGGTGGATTGTCTTGTTCAATGACATTGAGTTCCTGGATTTTTTGCTTAATTTCTCTGAAACTCAAGTTTTGGGATATTGCTAGGTTGAGTAAGGTTTTTCGCTGTTCTTTATTTTTAACTTGTGCGATCGCTCTAGCCTTTGTAAACTCTATTTTACCTTCACGGAGTGCTGTCAAAATATCAATAGGCAGATTTAGCAATGGTAAACGACTCGTACGAAAGGATTCTGACGAAAATTTTCCTAACCCAGATAAGACTGATTCGATAACTTGAAGTTGGAGGAAAACGTTTTCCTCCAATTGTTGATGACGGTTTTTTGCGTGATTAGCACGATTCAGTATAGAACTAACCTCTTCGGAGCTGATCTTGAGTTTGAGTGAAATCAGCTCAAGAATTGCCTCCGTTTCTTCAACTGGGTTAAGATCCTCACGTTGGAGGTTTTCTATAAGAGCAATTTGGAGAGCTTGCCCTTCATCTAAGTCTCTAAAAACGACAGGAAGCTCACTCAATCCAATTTCCTGGGCTGCTCGATATCGCCTTTCTCCAGCAACTAACTCATAGGTTCCATTTTTTAATGGACGAACTAGTAACGGTTCTAGAATCCCATGATCTTTAATTGATTGGACTAATTGAGATTGCTTGTCTGGAGCAAAGTAACGACGGGGTTGCTTGGCAGGAAGTTGAATTTGTTGAATAGATAATGTTTGAGAAGATTCGACACTTTTTGGATCAGTGATGAATTTTTGGGCAATGGAGGCAGAGAGTCCTTGAGTTAGTGATTGTCTTGGTTTATTCATTCAAAACCTCCAAGGATTTTTTGAATAATTGTTCAATTTCACGTCTAGCGATTCCGGCTGTTGATCCAGGTAAATCAAAGATAGTAGAATTTTGTCCATAGCAGTCGGCGATGATCTGTCGTTGATGAAGTACATTTTCTAAAACGGTGACATTTGGCATTAATTGAAGTACTTCTACTGCTTCATCTTTCAATTTAGTTCCTTTAACTGCACGATTAACAAACATTACGGCTTTAGGTTCTCCTCGCCGAATCCTTTGCGCTTGTTGAATCAAATGTACAGTATCAGAAGCACTTTCAAGGTCAATACCAGCAGGTTGGCATGGAATAATTGCTAAATCAGCAGTTAAAACTAATGCTCTGGTTGTTTCAGAGAGAGCGGCAGGCCCATCAGCAATAATCCATGTATATGATTCATTTAGCTTAGGTAACTCATCCAATAGTGCATCAGGCGCTTGAATAATCTGACAAGGAATAACTTGTTCTAATCGTTTTAGCCACTTAGAAGATGAGCATTGAGCATCAGCATCTACAAGTAGCACTGATTTACCTTGTTTTTGTAGCCATCGTGCAAGATGAACAGAAACTGTTGATTTACCTGCTCCTCCTTTTTGATTGATAATTGCGATGATCGGCATAAGTAGGATCTAAATTACACAGTATAGTTTATGGTAGATTTTTAGCTTATACAGGCTTTCAGGCAAAACAAGCAAGCATCAAACAGCAAGAGATATAAGTATCAGTGTTCACAAGGAGAACTTCTGAAATTCTCCTTACCCTTGCACAAGCGCAGGCTTTGAGAGGTGTGGTGAGAAATCCAGGTACTCTGGTTCAGCGATCGCGTACCCGCAATGAATCGGTGATGATTGCACTTTTGAGTGCTGATGCTGTAATTTCGGTATAAAGGACACTAGTTTATATAAATGCTTTGTCACAGCAGACAATTGCATATTATATTTTAGTGTGTATGTACTATATTAATGGCTGATTAATACTAATATTGAAGATTTTGCCGTAACGATAGCACGAAACATTTTCGCCCAAAGCAATGTCCACTTCCCAAACTCCTACCCAGCAACAAGTTAACGCTACTCCCCAGCATGAAATAATCACTGGAGTAATAGAACGTTTAACCTTCCACTCAGAGGAATCGGGGTATACAGTGGCGCGTTTGGTACGTCCCAGATTTAGAGATTTAACCACAATCGTCGGTAGTTTTGCCAACATTCAGCCAGGGCAGACACTTCAATTAACAGGCTTTTGGCGTGACCATCCCCAGTTTGGGCCACAATTCCAAGTTACCAATTATAAAGAAACCAAACCAGCAACACTCACCGGAATTGAGAAATACTTGGGCAGTGGACTAATTAAAGGAGTTGGGCCAGTCACAGCCAAGCGTATCGTTGCTCACTTCGGTTTGGAAACACTCGACATCATCGAAAACCAAATTGAGCGACTGATTGAAGTCCAGGGTATTGCCAAAAAGCGAATCACTCTAATCAAAAACGCTTGGTCAACTCAGAAAGCCATTAAAGAAGTGATGGTATTTTTGCAAAGCCACGGCGTTTCAACAACTTATGCTGTAAAGATATACAAGCAATACCAGGACAAAGCTGTTGATACAGTTACCCATAATCCATATCAGTTAGCGACCGATATCTACGGAATAGGTTTTCTTACAGCTGACAAGATTGCGCGCAACCTGGGAGTTGCACCTGATAGCGAATTTAGATACTGCGCTGGCATCATCCATGTACTAACCGAAGCCGCAGAAGATGGACATTGTTACCTGCCACAGCCAAAACTCATTGAGAAAGTCATCAAACTGCTGACAACTGAGGAATATCAGCCGACAGAAGATGCGATAACCAATATGATCACAGATATGGGTGCCAGAGAGGAGTTGGTTAGGGAAAGGATTCGAGATGATTATGGCGAGAAACTATTACTGTGCTACAAACCAACGTTTTTCCATACTGAGCAGAACTTAGCGCAATTAATCTCTCGAAGATTACGCCAACCCCTTGCACAGGATATGCCTCGTGTTCGTGGTTGGATTGAACGTTTTACGGCTAGTCACAAAATACAACTATCGCAACAGCAGCAGCAAGCTGTGGAGATAGCGGCTTATTCTCCATTGATGATTATCACTGGCGGCCCTGGCGTGGGGAAAACTTTCACTACCCATACAATAGTCAGCTTGTGGAAAGCAATGGGTAAATCGATTGCTCTAGCTGCCCCAACGGGAAGGGCAGCACAAAGACTATCCGAAATGACCCGACTTGAAGCAAAGACAATACATCGCCTACTGGAGTTTGACCCTAAGAAAATGGGGTTTAAATGCGGTAGCGATAACCCTTTGCCGCACACCGCAATTATTGTTGATGAAGCTTCAATGCTTGACCTATTCCTGGCACACTCTTTGGTGAAAGCAGTAGCACAAGGAGCGCAACTATTATTAGTAGGTGATATCGACCAGCTTCCCTCAGTTGGGCCAGGAAAAGTATTAGCTGATCTAATAAATTCGCTTCAAGTACCAGTGGTTCGGCTAACGCAAGTATTTAGGCAAGCCCAACAGAGCGCAATCATCAGCGCTGCACACCAAATTAACCAGGGAGAATATCCGGCGCTTGAGCCAATCTCTGATAATCCGGTGTCTGATTGTATTTGGCATGGTGGAGGAAATCAGCCAGAACACGGGGTACAGGCAATCTGTGAACTGATCACCGACTTGATTCCTCGACTGGGCTTTAATCCGGCAACAGATGTGCAAGTACTTTGTCCCATGTCGCGGGGACTAGTAGGAACTCGCAATTTGAACGCTGTGTTGCAACAGCTGATCAATCCGCCTAGCCTTGACTTGGTAGAGATTAATAGAGGTGGCATAATTCTACGTGAAGGCGATCGCATTATTCAATTAACCAATGACTATAACCGTGAAGTGTTTAACGGTGATTTAGGGAATATTTTGAGTATTGACACCGTAGAGCAAGAAGTTACAGTTGATTATGGTGGTCGGGCTGTTGTTTACGATTATGCTGACCTGAATGAAATTACTCTGGCGTTTGCTGTCTCAGTGCATAAAAGCCAAGGCTCAGAGTATCCTGTGGTGATATTTCCATTGTATATGCAGCATTATATGATGCTATCGCGTAACCTATTTTATACAGGGCTTACACGTGCAAGGAAGTTGGCGATCATCATCGGTGACAAAAAAGCAATATCTTTGGCTGTGCGGACTACAGATGACCAGCAGAGATATACACGGTTGTGGCAGAGGTTGTTGCAGCCGATTTGATCAACATGAACGCAGAATATCAGCTTGGTTAAACAAACAAAAAACTAAAATACTCTTGTACAACGAGGGGTTTTTTGCATTAACCCCCGAAAAGGGGGATTCTAGAATTTGTTGTTGAATGGTACTTCACTCTTTTGATTAGTACGCGAACGGTGAAAGCTAGTCAGGGTGAAGAGTATCACTATTTCTTAGACGATCTAAGAATGGTATTTTGAGACATGTAAAAAGACATAATTCAGACTTGTCTCAAATTGTACACTTTCTGAGACGGGGTTTAGCCAAGAATCTTATCTGGCAAGAGTTATAGGGTGATAGCGTCAAAACTCACTTTTCATAATCCCCCTTTTCGAGGGTTTATCCCAAAAACCCCGAGTTGGCTTTGGAGCATAGGCCCGTTCCCTGCGATTTGGCGCGGGCACATTTGCGAATAAAGGACAGATTAACCCCCGATTCATCTAAGAAAATCAGATTTTCCACGGGTATCCCCCTCAAGAGTTTCCAGTACTCAAATCGGGCCAATTGGACTTCATCAGTGCCTTTTTTCGTTGGGTGGAGACTTTTTTTTGAGGTTTAGGTTGAGTTGAAAGCGAACCATCCGATTCACTGTGGCCACCCCAATTAACACCTCTGTTTTCTCATAAAGTCGTTTCCGCAATTCGCTTAACGTCGCATCGGGCTGTGCTGTGACCAGTTGGCGCAGGATTTCTAGCTGTTCGGCATTCAATTTTGTTGGCGTCTGCTCAGTCCGCACCTTGGGGCTGATCGTGCCCAATTCACGATCGCGTTTGAGTAAATTTTGGACAAAACTTAAGGTGACGCCAAAGTTTTTCGCCAGTTTTCGTTGGGAAATGTCGCCGCAGGCATAAGCATCAACAACTTTCTGACGCAAGTCGAGAGAGTAGGCTTTCATAGCGACCAGTTATCAGTAGAATTGTTCTCTCCTAAGTGTACTGAACTGGACTGATAACCGCTATACCCAATCTTGCTTTCTATGTAAACAATATATAGCGGTTATCGATTGGATGAGAACACCAAAGTCCTTGCTGTCAAATCATTTCAGCAAAGTTTTTGTATCTCACTGAACTGCACACCGCTATATAATTACTTCCCGTATCTGAGACAAATCTCCTCCCTTAATCTGATCAGAAATCTCCTCCGACAGATTTATTTGCGCTTTAGTTCCTGGAGAAAGTTTATCTATTGCGCCTCCAGTATATAATTGGCTAGTAAGATTACGTCCCATTAAAAATACAGCACAGTAATCGTCGCTGGATCTAACACCGCGCCCCATTCCTTGCTCTATCTTTTGAATTATTTGAGCACCTTTTCTTGAACTTCCCGCTAAAATAACTTGTTCAACTTTATCGATCAGCCGTTTAACAACTGGCAATCCATCAATTACGAGAAATCTACAAGCATCCTTTGGTAAATCTATTCCATCGTAGCGATTTACTAATATTGTCAAACCAACTTTTTCCCTTTTTAAGCGACTTACTCCTTCATTCAAATTATTTTTATTCAAAATTAGATTGGCTTTATCTTCCCAGTATTTAGCTCGTTCCTGTGACGGAACGATAACAACAACATTCACATCTTGTGAAATAGATTTACAAAAATTCTTGATTTCATCGTCAGTTAGTTCAGTATTGATTACTTGTGGAAGGAGAATCATCCTATCACCAATATCACCTGCTGTATCGGGTATAACAGCCTTATTAATAGACTCTTCTGTAATACCGAAATGGCTGGACAAAATACTGTCATCCACCAAAGTTGCTGTCATAAATATCTTTCTACGAGCATTGGTAATACTCGGAATCATCTGAATTGGTATGCAGTGTGGTGAAATTTCTATAGTGTCTGAACTAACAACGCACCTTGATAGAGGTAGTGATTCCTTAATCAATGGCCATACAAATTTTAACCATTCAGTATTTTTATTTGTAATTAAAATTTTTGATATTTCTGGTATCTTACTTTGCCAACTCCAAAAAGGTACCTGCATATAAACATCGCGTTCACGATTATCAATTTCAGCTTCCTTTGTAAGAGATTGTTCACGAAGTGATTCTTGAAAGCATTTGTAAATTTCTTTATATGCAGGATTTAGGCTATCAATTTTTAACAAAAATTGGTCTTCTACGTGTCGATACACGCGTGTGCATCATCGATAATGATGCTACCAATATTGATTTTTATACCTTCGTCACCAACACCAAAAACTGACTTTCCATTAACTAGTTTGAATATATTAACAACTAAAATAGCTCTGCTGGACAGGAATCTAGGGGAATTAGTATCCTCTGTAACTTCTATTCCAAGGTTTGTTGCTTCACTAACAACTTGTTTTACTAAATAGTTGTCAGGAACTACAAAAACTGCGGGGCCTTTACCTTCATTTAAGCAACTCTTTAAAATAAGCAATCCAACTACAGTTTTGCCACTGCCAGTATTCATTTTAACAACTAAATCTTTTTCATCCCTTCTTGAGAACCAATGATCCCAAACCTGTGTTTGAACATCTCTTGGATATTCAAACTTGCCTTCTTTTTTAGCTGGAAGAGCTGTAAATATTTCTCTAGGATGAAGAGCCGTATTACTTGTGTTTCCGCTATTAATTTTACCAAAGTCAATACGCATGATATCTCCTGTACTATTTAGGGACTTCCAAGGGCTGTTGGATGAGCATTTATCCAGCTTACTGCTTGATGTAATAAATGATATATCAACTGAAATAAGAATTAATTGAAAATCTAATGAAAATCAGTCATTCATGTAAATTTTTCTAGTAATTTGATAGTGATTATCTATAGCATTTATGGTTGTTATTCAGTAATTACCGAAATATCGTGTTGAGACGATACTCTTAATAGCGTTTCAACACGTAAAAAAAGCCCAAACTAATTTGACTCAAAGCTGTTTTCTTCAAGTAAAGGAGCGATCGCCCCATCACCCCCCTACAGTTGCTCCATCTTAATCCCCGCAACTTCCATCATCACCGTAGTAATTGGCACAAGTCGCCCCACAGTGGTGTCAGCTTCTCAAAATTGTTGAAGAGTGCGCGATGGAGGTCAGTAATGATTCTCAGGTTTGCTTCGACTGCTATGATTATTTTTACTTGACAGTGAAATCAACGTGAAATTAAAGTTGACTCTGAGAATTATAGGCTATACACTGCTTGCGGTTTTAACGCCTACTGTACTAACTGCTCAAACTGTTCCCTATGGAACGGCACGTAGACCTCATACTTGCCCATCGCGGGTAGAACCAAAAACAGGAGCGCCTAGTGTCGAACAGGCAAAGATGTATTTTCTCTGCGACGAGGAATGGAAGTTTGGCACTGCCGGGGAAGGTTATTTAACCAGTTATTTGGCGTAATTATCGCCCAAGGATTTCAATTTTTTACGAATATTGGTTGTGCTGGGATGATCTACTCCTAAGCTAATTTCAGCAATTTCCAATGCTTTTTTACAAAGTGGTTCGGCTTCGGTGTAGCGACCTTGGCTTGAGTACAGTATTGCCAAGCTGTTGTAACTGTTGGCAATATCCGGATGCTCTTCTCCTAACAGCCTCTGCCTTAGTTCCAATGCTTTTTTATAAAGTGGTTCGGCTTCAGTGTAGCGACCTTGGGAATAGTAGAGTGCTGCCAAGTTGTTGTAGCTAGTGGCAACATCTGGATGCTCTTCTCTCAGTAATCGTTGCCATAATTCCAATGCTTTTTTACAAAGTGATTCGGCTTCAGTGTAGCGACCTTGGGAATAGTAGAGTGCTGCCAAATTGTTGTAACTGCCGGCAACAGAATAATGCTCTTCTCCCACCAGCCGTTGCGTTAGTTCCAATGCTTTTTGGAACAGTGGTTCGGCTTCGGTGTAGCGACCTTGGGAATAGTAGAGTGCTGCCAAATTGTTGTAACCGATGGCGGTACAAGGAGACTCTATTATCCGCAGCCGCAGCCTTAGCTCCAATGCTTTTTGGAACAGTGCTTCGGCTTCGGTGTAGCGACCTTGGTTTGAGTAAAGTCCTGCCAAGTCGTCATAACTAGCGGCGACATCCGGATGCTCTTTCCCCAATAGCTGTTGCCTTAGTTCCAATGCTTTTTTATAAAATGGTTTGGCTTTGGTGTAGTGACCTTGGTTTGAGTACAGTCTTGCTAAATGGTTGTAACTGGTGGCGACATCCAGATGCTCTTCTCCAAAACGGGATATTAATACTGATACACATTGTTCACACCAAGGTTGAGCAAGCGCATATAATCCCTGTCCAGAATAAAATCTATTTAAGCCATGAAAAACCTCACTTAAACCTTCATCACTGACTGCATCAATTAGATTTTGTGCCACCTCTGCTAAATGTGGGATAACATCTTTGACTGATTTAATCAACTCCGCAGTTGGTAAAGAGGAGATTTTTTTAGCGCAAGTAACAATAGTCTCTGCAAAAGCCTGCTTGAATTCAAAAGCTTGCTCAATAGCATCTAGTTTAACTTTCAAAAACTCTCTAATTAAGGGATGAATTCTAATTTTAGACTCACCTTCTGTATCTTCTACCCATTGAATCAAATGGAGTTCATATAGTTGGGAGTTCGCAGTCTCAACATCAACACTCGCCCAATTGAGCAATCCAGTTGCAGACTCTACCGATTCCCACGCAAAAATATTTGGTGCAAATAAGCTTAATAATGCCGCAACACGCTGCGTCGTAAGAGTTAGTTCCCGCCAGCTTAATTCAAATGCTGCTAAAACACCTCGCTGTGCAGTGCTTAGGGTTTGCTGTTGCTCTAATTTGAAGGCATCATTTGAGAGCCGTTGTTCTTTGAGTTGTTGCAACATCCGGGCTAAAGACCAGTTGGGAGGTTTTTTCGCCAAATACCGCCCCACCAACTCCAACCCCAAAGGTAGATATCCCAGCCATAAACATAATTCTTTTGCTACTTCTAGTTCCTTTTGTACTCGCAACGTACCCACGAGTTTTGTCAAAAATTCCAAAGCTTCATCTGGTGACAGTACATCTAAGGAAATTTCCTCAATATTGGAGTCTAGATTCCGCGATCGCGTTGTCATCAACACCCGAAAACGGTTAGCCCTTGGTAGAACATCTCGACAACCCTCTAAAGATGTCACATCATCTAGTACAATTAGCACCCGTCCCTTTGCTGGCTGCCAATGCTGCCAGCACCAAGCTACCTGTTCAGTTAGACTCAGCGCCCTTCCACGAAAATCCTGCTGCGGTACTTCCAGTTTCATGTAAATTTGGGCAAACTGCACAATTTCAGCAGCTAAATTTGAATCTCTCGCATTTAACCAGCAAATACCACCAGGGTAATCAGTTTCATGTTGACGTGTATATCTGAGTGCTAATTCGGTTTTGCCAACTCCACCCATACCAGACACAGCAGAAATTGCTACAAAATCTTGTTTTTGTAATTTTTCATTCACTTGGCTGAGTTCATACTCTCTGCCAACAAAGTTAGCAGAGCCGGAGTATAGAAGATTGTTTGGGGAATTTTGTTTAGGCGATTCAAAGATGAAGGTATTGTCCTTAATAGTCGGCTCTCCGCCTTTAATATTTATCCCTTGCCAATTTTCGCTAGTCATTTGCTGCCAAAGTTAAGGGTGTTATTCTTGATAATTGGCTTTCCGCCTTTAATATTTATCCCTTGCCAATTTTCAATCACAGTTGTTAACCGCTTTTCTACTTCGGGATTCTCAGTTACAGCAAGATTTATATCATTTCCTAAAGCTTCTACTGCTGCTTTAATTTCTGGGTCTGTGGCTGCTGCCTTTTTCACTTCTTCTACCAAAACAGCTTCACCAATATCCTCTCGTTCGCCTGGCGGTAAGGCGGCGTTTTCCTTTGCTACTGTTAAGGCTTTGGCTGTATCAGGCGATTTCTGCTTCAGGAGTTGCATCAACCTTTCTGAAGCTATATCGAAGGTTTTGTCTGTTGACCAGTCAATGATTTTACCCACTACCAAAGTTGTGAAAGCGATCGCACCAGCAGTTAATGGCTCCATCTACTACCTCGTAAGAGCAGCATTCTATTCAGCCATTAATAAATGATTTTTGTTTTAAATTCTGCAATTAATGGAACAAATCCTAATTACCTTATTTTTAAGGCTCTTAATTCATTTAACATTACACCTTTGGGCTAATACGTGTAATAAGAACCTCAAAGTCTTCTCTATTCATCCATGCAAGGGCATGAACGCTGTTACCAGATACGTGCTGGAGTTAGCCACGACTAACTAAGGCATCTGTGACGAGCAGCTTTTGGTAAAACAGCTAGGCGAATCCATCCTAACGGGGTTATTTTTCTAGCTAAATTTGTTTAATTAGACTGAAGGCTTATTCCGCTCTCTAGGTTGCAATAGAAGAGGTAAGCTATATCAGCAAACAATAAGACGGTATGAGGACGAATCAAACAAGCAATCGAGAAAGTAAGTTAAATTCACGACAGCACCTTGTTGGAATCAGGATCTTGCTGGTAGAGGATGAGCCAGATATTGCAGACCTGCTCATCTTCGTTCTGGAAACAGCAGGTGCAGAGGTGATGGCTTTCATCAACGCAGAGGCAGCCTTCGGCATCCTCGAATCGTTTCATCCCAATATTCTGGTATCCAATGTCAGGTTGCCTGATCATAATGGAAATTGGTTGATTGAGCAAATTCGGGGACATTCCAGCCCATACTTCCGGCAGTTGCCAGCAATCGCTATTACTTCTTATACACGGGAATTTTCCGAAAGTAAGGCAATAGATGCAGGCTTTGATCGATTTCTAGTTAAGCTTGAGAATCTAGAGTCAATAGAGAGTGTGATAGTTGAATTACTATCCACCCGTTCTTATATGGGCTAAAGTTATGGGCTAAAGTCAACAACAATCTGAGTAGACATAGCTCACCCCTAGCTCATTATCAATTTCATTTTTTTCGTGACTGATTTTATTGTCATTCTTTTTGACTGCCACAAATTGGTAAACGCTAGAGAGTTCATCTGAAAAAACTTCGTATACGAACTAAAAATTTACTCCAATGGCTCAATTTTGGCAAATTTCTGGAAAATCAAAAATTGGCTCCCATTCTCGCTGATTTATGGCACACCAATGACAAATGAATGGAAGGAGTGAAACCTCAATTCTCAACTAATTATCACTATTGAAAATGAGGGTTAAAACTGGCATACCTTCGGCACACCAACGGCAGGGCTATGGCATACCAAAGTCCAATCACCTAAATTCCGCATTTTTAAATATCACAGTGACATTATGCTTTTAGGGGAGAATAATATTGAATTCTGACGCACAGTACGCCATCTTTGGCGGAAAGTTTTTTTTGAAAAAAAGTGAGGATCAAAGTGAATTCAAAATCACTTTCATCAAAAAGAAGTACCAAACAGCTACATTAATACTACAAAACTAACTGTACAGTTCACTACTAGAACGCTGACTATTAAAGACTCAATTCATCATCCTGCTGGCGTTGCTGTTGCTGCTGTTGCCTTAACTGCTGCCCATAATCGAGTAGCTGCTGATTCCAATCGTCAGCTTTGCACTTGAGTCGCTTGGACTGTGGCAGTAGTTCCTTAACAACTCGTGCAGCTGCATTACCCTCATCGTCCGAGTCAAAAGCCACTTGTACATTAGGAATATTCTGCAATTGCTCTACTGGTAAGCTTTTGGGATTATCTACCGCCATGTACTTAGTTCTATTGGGTGGCACGTCGCCTCTGACGTGATATTCCAGCATGACAAAAGATATGGCATCGATGGGCGATTTCAAAAGCACCACTTTCTCTACAGGATCTGTTGACTGGCCGCCTAAGTGAAAGTAAAACCAGCCCTCACGCCGCTTAGTCCCAAACTCGTAACCCTTAAACGTGTTGTTTTCTCCCCGTGTCCCCCGCAGGAACGCTCCTATTGCCTGGGGATATAAGCCAAGATTTCGCATGACGAACACAGCGTTTTGCTGGTCATCAGCGTAAACTAACCCCCTTTTATGCAGAAGTTCCACAAAATTTGATGGTATTCCCCGTTTTTGGATGAGGTAGTTGGAGACTGCTTGCCACTTGGCTTTATCCTCAACTGGTAGCTGAAACGGGGTTCGTGGTTCTAACTGTATAATCTCAGCAGCCACTATTTTAGCTTTAGCGATCGCTGTTCGTTCTGCCCCAGCTGACCCAAAACGCTCATGTAACCAGACGACCGCTTGCCGCAGATTGCACTGGTTGACGTGCATCACCAAGTCAATCGCCCCACCTGAGCCTTTCTGTTGATCGGGGGCAAAGTCGTAGAATTTGGGCCCATCTATATTAATGATGTGTCCGTGACCCTTCCATCTGCTCTGATGAGTGCGATCGCAATTTAGCCCCAACTCCCAAGCCACATCCTCTAAGGGCAAGTCGCGCAGTTGTTGAGTCTGAGATGACAACAATTGCACCTGTTTTTCTAATTGCTGTCGCTCCTTCTCGCTGTCCCTCGCCCGTTGCTCTGCCCGTTCTAATCGTTCTATCAGGAATTTGCGGTCAGCCAGTTGATGGTTAATCGCTTGGAAGTGTTCATCAGACTGAATCCTGGCAACATAACTACTAGCTGATTCAAAAGGCGTTGGCGCTAATTGGTTATTTGTAATGACTGCGGTGAGTGGTTCACTGTTAACCGCTTGGTAATATTCTTTGACTTTGGTGTGAGTTGCTTTGCTGCCCTTGACCCCTCGTTCAATGCCCAAAGGAGCAAGTGCAGCAGCATAACTGTCTTGGAGTTTGGATAACTTAATCCTTCCCTGTCCACCTCTGCCGCCAAACATCGCGTCATGACTGACTCTGCCAGTTTTCTCGTTCAATGGCACGATGTAGGCGTGAATGTGTGGGGTACTTTCATCTAGGTGAAGCTCTGCCCTGACGCACTTTGACCCATAGTTTTCGGTCAGCCAGTCACGAGATGCGATCGCCCATTGCTGCATTCTCTCATCAGACCACTGCCCAGAAAGAGATGGATTACCAGGGCGGAAATATTCAGGCGATGCCGAGAGAAACATTTCGGTGCATAACACCGCATCATGCCGAGGGCGATGCTTGAGCGTGGCAATCTTTTCTTTAACTATCTCTTCGAGTGCGCGTGAGTCTTCTCCCCCAATCAACCGGACATTCTCTCTAGTTGGATCTGCGTTGGGTGTTTCTCTGTTTCTGGTAACATGGTCATCACTTCCCGCAACGTTGCCGAATGTTTTTAGTTTTTCAATTCTCAGAATTGTTAGTGGCGACATCAAAGATTTATGCTACAAATGCAGTACTTTGTAGTACGAAAAAACCCCTCCAAGCGAACGGCGGTTTCATGTCACGAGCGCAGCGAGAGATGGCGCAGCCACCCGCAGGGCATGAAACCATAGTGAGTATGGTATCACTTATACAAAACCCTGAAATCCACTTTTGGGGGAGAAATCGCGCTTACTGCCTGGTGCGAAAATACGCCCAAAAGCACCTTTAGGGTACATAACGACAGTCGTTTGACAGTCATCGGGTTTTCGGGCAATGACTGTCAAACGACTGTCATTTGGTACAGTAGAGGGGTACTAGGGGTAGTTTACGGCGCATTTTGACAGTCATTTAAATTTGGTATCAATCAACACGATGGCTTACTCATAATCCCCTCTAATTCGGTAGGAATACAGGACATGGAGCAACCTAATTTAGAAGTGCTTTCGATTAAGCGCAGTCACGACAGTAGCGATGGCCAGTTGCTGCAATTTTTACGAGAGCGAGAGCGTAAAATGTCGGGCAGAGGTTTGACTAAAATTGTTTTGAGTACTTTAAGAATGTGTTGGGGGCCTTTTGTCATGAAGCGTCAGGGTGCTGACAGCGACACTCTCAACTGGAGTTTAGACTAAGCCATGCAAAAAGACCCAGCAGGGCTGAGTTAATCAGAGACTTAGCAAAAGTATGAATAATCTTAGGTATTAAACAGCAACTGATGGTTCTTTGCGTGGTGGTGTTACTG